>CANCGR010000001.1 GCA_947377625.1 Gammaproteobacteria bacterium
TTCTCGTTGCTCAACAATTTGGGTGTGGTGCCAGAAGCAATCAGTGCGTGAAAGCCCGAGATCGCGCCGCAGGCAATGGTGATGAACACAAACGGAAAGATCTTGCCGGCGATTACCGGGCCGGTGCCATCGACGAATTGCGTGAAGGCTGGCATGCGGATTTGCGGATGCAGGATCACGATGGCCAACGCCAGCGCGATGATGGTGCCGAGCTTCATAAAGGTGGACAGATAATCACGTGGTGCCAGCAACAGCCACACTGGCAACACGGCTGCAATAAAGCCGTAGACGATGATCATTAGTGCCAAAGCAGGGCCGTCGTAATCAAACCAGCTGCGCAACAGCGCACTGGCATCCACCCAACCGCCACCGAAAACAGCCAGCAGCAACAACGCAAAACCGATCAGTGAACCCTCAATGACGCGACCCGGGCGCAGGTTGCGCATGTAGAGTCCAATCAACATTGCAATCGGAATGGTAGCGGCTACCGTTGAAGTAGCCCACGGGCTGTGCCTCATGGCGTTTACTACCACCAGCCCCAACACCGCAATCAGAATGATCATGATCGCCAGCACGCCGATCAATGCCGCCACGCCACCGATCACGCCGAGTTCATCACGTGCCATCTGGCCGAGTGAGCGACCATTGCGGCGCAGCGAGCAGAACAACGCGACGAAGTCCTGTACACAACCACCAAACACTGCACCGATCAGAATCCACAAGGTGCCGGGCAGATAACCAAACTGCGCGGCCAGTGTTGGCCCTACCAATGGGCCGGGGCCGGCAATGGCGGCGAAGTGGTGGCCGAACACAATCCAGCGATTGGTGGGAATGAAGTCGCGGCCATCAGCAAGGCGTTCGGCTGGCGTGGCGCGGGTAGCATCAAGCGACAACACTTTGGCGGCGACGAACGCGCTGTAGAAACGATAGCCGAGTGCGTAAATGCAAACAGCGGCGACGATCAACCACAGACTGTTGATGCTTTCGCCGCGATTGAAGGCAATGCCGCCGAGCGCGCCGGCACCTGCGAGTGCGACCACGGGCCAAAGCAGGTAGCGGGCAAGCACATTATTGGAGGAGGTTGTTGTTGTCATGAGCGGGGTCCCGCGTGCAAGTAAGGTAGTAAAGAGTAAAAATCCGGAAGCCGCCAATTCTCTAGGGTGTAGCTGCCTTTGCCAAGTGAGAGATGGCGATGATCAAGAACATGCCGCGATTGAGATGAATCAAACTGGCGGCCGGAATCCACACTAGCTGCATCCACAGTTGGCACCATATGGAGCAGAATGGATACATCGAAAAGGAGGCTCCATGCTGGATATCCGTAAATTGCTATTGTTCTCAGTGCTTTTGCTGCCCACGAGTCTGTGGGCACAGGCGCCGCTGTCTGCCGCTCAGGTGTCGCAACCGCCGGAATGGGACAAGGACCTGGCCCTGAACATTCCGCAGGATTTGAATCCCGACCCTCACATTCTGGAAATCAATCTGGAGGCGGTGGTCAAGGAAATGGAGATCATGCCCGGCAAGAAGACGCCAGTGTGGACCTATAACGGTTCCTTGCCCGGCCCTCTCATCAAGCTGAATGTGGGGGATCGTTTGATCGTGCATTTCACCAACAAGCTGCCGGCTCCTACCAGCATTCACTGGCATGGCCTGCGCATCCCCAACAATATGGATGGCGTGCCCGACATGACGCAGGCAATGGTGCAACCAGGCGGTCAATTCACCTATGACTTCGTGGTGCCCGATGCCGGCACGTTCTGGTATCACCCGCATGTCGATTCGGCGGCGCAGGTGGGTTATGGCTTGTATGCGCCGCTGGTGGTGGAAGATCCGGCAGCACCCAAAATCCCTGGTGATGAATTGATTCTGATGTTTTCCGACATGAGTCTGGATGACAAGGGCCAACTGCAGGAACCCAAAGCCGGTGGCCGTTTCGGCGATTTGTTTGGTCGCGAAGGCACGGTCATTCTCGTCAACGGCAAAGTGATGCCGACGTTGCAAATGCGCAAAGGCAAGCAGCAGCGCTGGCGTGTGATCAATGCGTCGCGCACGCGTTATTTCACGTTGCGCTACAAACGCTCGCCCTTGGCGATTGTGGGCGGCGATGGCGGCTTGGCCGAACGCACGCGCACAGTGGATGAAATCAAACTGGTGCCGGCTGAACGCTATGATTTCGTATTCACACCACCGGATGCGCCCAACACCGATGGCAAGTTCCGTTGGTATCCGACTGATCGCGGCTATGGCAGCACCTACAACCGTCTTGCCGAAGACATCATGAACATTCGCACGGTGAATGAGCCGGCCGTAACGCCGGAGCCGGTGCCGCAGCAGCTACGCAAGATTGTGTCACTCGATACTAAAGGTGCAAAAGAGCGCACGCTCAATCTCACCATCGGCTATGACAAAGACGAGAATGTGAGCATGGGCATCAACGGCGTTCACTACAAGGATGCCGCGCCGTTTATGGCCAAGGTCGGGCAGACAGAAGTGTGGACGCTGCGCAACGATACGGATTTTTCGCATCCGTTCCACATGCACGGCTTTTTCTTCCAGGTGTTGGGAACCACAGATCCGTTGCTGTGGAAAGATACCGTTGATGTGCCGCAGCACAGCGTCGTGAAGATCGCCCTCAAGTTTGACGATCGCCCCGGCATGTGGATGTTCCACTGCCATATTCTTGATCACGCCGAGGTTGGCATGATGGGGCATCTGCATTTGGAGCGTTAAGCGCGAGTTTGTTTTCGTGAAGGCAGACTAGGCTTTTACCGTGACGATGGCGGCTAGTGTTTCGGCACTCAGTCGCACCCACTCGACCACGCCGCTCAGGCCTTTCAGCTCGCTGCTGCCGGACTGTGTCGTCAGCTGTTGCAGCAGCGGTGCCACTGACGGCTCGTCGGCCAAATCCTGCGACAGCACAATATCGCCGCCCAGGCACAGTGTCTGGATACGCGCGGTCTGGTTCGCAACCTTGCCGTAGTAATCGAGAATGCCGTTGAGCGTCACCGCAATACACGGTCCGCTGTGCAGACCAAGTTTCACCAACACCTTCTCTTCCTGATCGGCGCGCGAGTGGTTGAAGGCGGCAAAAGCAGCTTGAATCGCGATGGCGCAATTGACTGCATCGAGCGGCACGTTGAAGGCGGCCATGATCGCATCGCCAAGTGTTTTGACAATGGTGCCGTGGTGGCGGCGCACACAGCCAGCCAGGATTGCGAAATGTTCACGCACCAAGGCATAGGCGGCAGCATCTCCAATGCGCTCATATAAAGAGGTGGATGCCTTGATGTCGGTGAACAGCAAGGTGACGCTGTCGATCTCGACGTGGTCGCCGGGGCGCAAAATGTTTTCATCGAACAGATCGCGGAAACATTGAAAGGTGATGGCTTCTTTGGCTGTGAGCACTTCCTGCATCCATTCCCGGTATTCAATCACCAGCACGCGATCGCGGTCGCTCTGGTTGTGCACCAGCAAGGTGTTGGCAAGCGGTTGCGCTTCTCGTGCAAAAGCCAGCTGGTCATCCAGCGAGAACAGCAGTGCCGGCAGTGGGCCACCGGTGTAGTCGAGAAACAGATCGTTGCCCGGCTCAAGGGTGCGAATGCGATAGGTGCCTTTTTGCATCGGGAAGCTCGCGGTGCGTGAGGCTCCTGCGCCAATTTTCAGCTGCACTACGATGTGCGGCGTGCTCATCGGGCCGAACAGGCAATAATCGCCTCCTTGCATCGGACGCAATGATTTGGAGGGGTGGAACACCAGCTCAACGTTGCGGCTGAAGTTGCGACCGTAGTCGATGTTGCAGCTTGAGCAGTGAGAGCCTTGGGGAATTTCATCCATGCTGGCGCTTGACACTTTGCCTACCCGGCAATTGGGGCATAGCAGGTCCCAGCGCAAACTGAGCAGCCCGCCCTTGGCGGCCAACAGAAACATTTCAATCACATCCTTTTCACTGGCCTGCCAGTAGCGTGCGAGCACTTTCGGGCGCAGTGTCCAGACATCAACATCCGGGCGCTCGAGTATCCAACGGATCAGGGGCTCCAGCAGTCCGTGATGAAAGGGGCTTAGCAGCAGGGTCGGCATCAGCTGCTGGCAGCGTTGCAAGGCACCGGGCACCAGCTCGGGCGGTGAAAATTCAAAAGCCAGCTCGGCCCGGTTGTCGACGTGGGCGCGGGCAGTGGCGGCCATCGCAGCAAATTTTTTGGCAGTGTTGTTGAAGAAACCGGTCAGCAGCAACAAGCGCCCCAGATAATTGGCAGGCTGCACCCGCAAGGTGTAGTGACAGATGCAGCCGGCTGGTGTCTGCTCCATTTCTACATGCGCAGCCACGAGGCTGAAGGGGCCGCGGTTGAAGCGGCGTTCATGGGTGAACCATTCGTACTTGATCCAGTTGACCGGGATCTCCTCCCATTCCAGCTGATAGGAGTTCACTGAAGCAGAGCCGAAATAGCGCATCGAGCCGCCAGGTTGTTCCTCTTCCCGAATGACGTGGGCAGGGAAGCCTGCCGCTTCGTTGAAGCGGGCGGTGTCGGCAAAGATGTCCCAGATCACCGGTGCCGGCTTGTCAAACTGCCAGTGCCAAGTGCGTTGCACGGGATGATTCATTGTGGCCATCCCGTGTTAACCCTCAAGCTCGAAGGCATTTTCGGCAATAAGGCAGCTAAAATAGTGGTATCTTCGCTCAATTACCATAATCTCTTGATCAGCGTTGATGGCGGTCAGCGATCAGCTGGAATACCGCTGGGCCAGTACATCAAAGGCGTGGGAAAAACAGAACTCATCGATAGGCAGGTATCGTGCAACCACTGTGAAAGAGGATAGAGATACGTGCGGTCAGTATACTTGGACGTATCAAGCCCAAGATAGCGCTTGCTTTGGGGCTTGTTGCTGGATTATTTTGAACTACTTTTGGCAGTATCAGGTCCGCTGCCATCTCGTGCAATCCCACAGTTTGCTAGCCGTTGATCAGCTGTTGATCAATAGTTTGGGAGACGGTTTGAACAAGGGATTGGACGATGGTTTGAACGAAAAAGTCAGGATCAGTTTTCAATTAATTAATTTTCATCTCAGATGGGGGGTGAGTTGTTATGGCAACTTTACAAATCAATGGTCAGGCAATGGATATCGGGTCGATTGACCCCTCGACACCGCTTTTGTGGGTATTGAGAGACACTCTGGGTCTGGTCGGTACTAAATACGGTTGTGGCATTGCCCAGTGTGGCGCCTGCACCGTGCATCTGGATGGCGCGCCAGTACGTTCCTGCCAGATTCCGGTCGGCAATCTCACCGACCAGAAGATCACCACCATTGAAGGTATCGCAGCAGCTGACGGCACTCTCAGCAAAATCCAGCAAGCCTGGATTGCCGAAGACGTGCCACAGTGTGGCTACTGCCAGGCCGGCCAGATCATGAGCGCAACCTCGCTGTTGCAGAACAACCCCAATCCTTCTGATGCTGATATTGATGCAGCCATGTCCGGCAACCTTTGCCGCTGCGCGACTTACACCCGCATCAAACGTGCTATCAAAGTAGCTGCCGGTCAGCAGACTGCAACAGCTTTTTACAACGCTGTTGATGAAAAAGGAGCACTGGTATGAACATGAAATCCGACCAACTCCCGATTGCAGAATTGCCCGATTTTTTCCGTGACATGGTTGAAGCCCAACAAGTCGCGGCCGAACAGGCACTTGAAGTAAACCGTCGCGGCTTCCTGAAACTGTCAGGCGTTGCCGGTGGCGGTTTGATCCTCGGCATGGCCATGGCTGGTAGCAACAAGGCAATGGCGCAAGCGAAAAAAGCTGCTGCTCCTACTGAAGTTACTCTTAGCCCTTATGTGCAGATCAAGCCCGATGGTCGCATCAACATCTTTTCGAAAAATCCGGAATGTGGCCAAGGCATCAAAACCGGTCTGCCATTGATCATTGCTGAAGAGCTGGATTGCGCTTGGAAAGATGTCGACGTACAACAAGCTGACATCGATGCCAAAAAATACGGTGCAGCACAGTTTGCCGGGGGCTCACTGTCTACTCCGATGAACTGGATGCCAATGCGTCAGGCCGGTGCCACCGCGCGTGCCATGATTCTGGCCGCTGCTGCCAAGAAACTGAAACTGCCACTGGAAGAACTGACCACCTCCGAAGGTAAAGTAGTTCATGCCAAATCCAGCAAGTCGTGGGGCTACGGCGAATTCGCTGAGCTGGCTGCCACCATGCCCGTTCCGGATCCGAAAACGCTGGTACTGAAAGACCAGAAAGATTTCAAAATTCTGGGCAAGCGCTACACCGGTGTTGATAACGTTGGCATTGTGACTGGCAAACCACTGTTCGGTGCCGACACACGTATGGAAGGGATGGTCTATGCCACCTACACCAAATGCCCGCAAGTCGGCGGCAAGGCAACTTCGTTCAACGAAGCACACATCAAGTCATTGCCTGGCGTTGTTGATGCCTTCATCGTCGAACCCTTTGGCGATGGTCGTATGTTCCCAACCGCTACTGGCGCCCACCTTGGTGGTGTCGCTATCGTAGGCCAATCCACTTGGGCTGCCATCAAAGCCAAGCGCGAACTGGAAGTGCAGTGGGATACATCCACTGCCGAAACAGCTACCTGGAGTGAGCTTGCTGCCCAAGCCTTGGCGCTGGCCGACAAAGATGGCGAACCGCTGATGATGAATGCAGGTCCTCCCGGCCCGAATGCGAAGCGTGTCTCCGCTGATCGTGGTGATGTAGCGGCAGCATTTGCAAGCGCCGCCAAGGTTGTGACCGGCTTCTATGAATATCCCTACGTGTCGCACGCCCAGCTCGAACCACAGACGACCACCGCAGTGTTCAAAAATGGCACTATCGAACTGTGGGCGCCCAGCCAGATTCCACAGGGCGGCGAAACCGGTGCTGCGACTCGCGTCGGAGTTGCACCTGACATGTCTACCTTGCATCAGATGCGTATCGGCGGCGGCTTTGGTCGCAAGCTGGCCAACGACTACGTCTATGAAGCTGCTGCAATTGCCCAGCGCATGGAAGGCCGCCCGGTCAAACTGCAGTGGACCCGTGAAGACGACATGATGCACGACTACTATCGTCCAGGTGGCTTCCACTCCTACAAGGCCGCCCTTGATGCCAAAGGCAACCTGACAGCCTTCCAGGATCACTTCATGAGCCACTCTGCCAACGGCACCGCGCCGATGACCAGTGCGGATCTGTCTCCTGCCGTTTTCCCGATGGACGTGGTTCCCAATCTCAAACTGACGCAGACCCTGTTCAAGAACGCGATACCGACGGGTGCGATGCGTGCACCAAGCTCCAACGCTTTCGCGTTCTCGTTCCAGACTTTCATGCACGAGCTGGCGCTGGCTTCCGGCAAATCGCACGCCGACTTCCTGATGGAGTCGATGGGTGGCGATGGCTTCACTAATGCGGAAAGACAGCAGGGCATGAACCGCACACGCGCCAAGAGCGTCATCAAGACAGTGGTTGAGCGTTCCGGCTATGGCAAGCAAATGCCGGCCGGCCAAGGCCAAGGTTTGTCGTTCTACTTCTGCCACAGCGGTTATGTGGCTCAGGTTGCTGATATAACAGTTAGCGCCAACAAAGAAGTGAAAGTGAACAAAGTGTGGGCTGTGGCTGACTTCGGCTTCATCCATAACCCCAGCGGTGCTGAGAACCAGCTTGAAGGCGGCATCATCGACGGCCTCAGCCAGTTGTTCAACGCGAAGATCACCTTCAACAAAGGTGTGGTGCAACAGCAGAACTTCCATCAATACCCGCTGCTTCGCATGCCGCAGGCACCAGTACTTGATACGCTGTTCCTTCAGTCGGCGGAATATTCGCCTACAGGCGGCGGCGAGCCTTCCATGCCGCCGTTGCTGGCTGCTGTGACCAATGCGATCTTCAATGCAACCGGTCAGCGCATTCGCAAGATGCCGCTGTCGGAAAGCGGTTATCGTTTGGTGTAAGCAAGCAATACAAATCGTTGATACCAACGAGCAGTAAAAAACAAAAAGGCCAGCAATTCGCTGGCCTTTTTGTTTTCTGGTGATTCCAAAATTGTTCAATAAGAGTAGTGAATCCGCAAATCCAGCACCGAAGCCTTCGCCAATTTACCGTCTACTACCCAAGGGCGCATCGGCTGGTTGTGCAGATAGTTCAATAGCAGTTGGCGCAAACGCCGGGATGTATTGGGCGTGCTGTCGATGATGTGCATGGCTTTCACCATGCCACTTTGCGTGAGGGTCAAGCGCAGGTCGACATGGCCGTCGTGCTGCAACGTGCCGTCAGTAATGCTCCCGAACTTTTGTTTACTGTAGGGATGCACTGCAAAAGCGGGCACTGGCACCAGCGGCGCAGGATTGAATAATTGCGTTATTTCAGTTGGTGCAAGACCCGCGCCTGCCAATATTTGTAACGCTTGCTCATAGGCTTCATTGCTTTCTCTGGGGTGATTGAAATACAGATGCCAGTCGCCCAGATTGATGTAAGCCATGGCGGCATCCACGGAGTCACTGCCAGCCTCTTGCCTAAAACGGTCGGCGATGGCTTGCAAGCTGTCGCGGCTTCGGGCGTAAGCCGTTTGTACTACCGGGTTGTTATGCTGCGGAAACACGAGCAGTTGGTAGAACAGATTGTCATCTGAATCGGCGGGTTCGTCTGCATTGACCAGTGGGTTCGACTCAAAGCCGGACTCGGGTTCAATGGCATCCAATTGCCGTTTGACTGCAATGCCGACGTTGGCCAGCTTGTATTCCAGACTCAGGTCGTGAAGTTTGTGAAAGTCGCTGTTGGGGTTTGCGATCACGTTCTGGTAGATGTCGCGGGCGCTGCGCAGACGCTCGTCCACCATTGCTTCAGGAGGCACCTCAAACGCAGGCTTGTGCGCATAAAAATCGCTCACTATGTCGCTGATAAAGGCAGCATCGGGCTCAAGCATGGCGGGCAACTGCGAGCGCGGCACATAGATATAGCGACCAGTGGTGTGATCAAGGATGAGGGCATAATCAGGACGCAGCCAAGGCAGCTTGCCAGATGCCTCAACCAAGTTGTGGCTGGATGACGCCGTGGTGCTTTCGCTGAAGTAGTACAGCACATTCCAGTCTGCCAATTCTTCCTGGGCAGCCAGCAAATTGCTGCTATTCGGCGCATAGTTGCGTTTCTGCACCAGATACAAATATTCATGACGTCGTGCTGCTTCTTGCCAGTTGGCGCGTGCCACATAGCTGGCAATGATATTTCTCACCAACGGGATTTGTTGTGGTGTGAAAAGACCATTGTTGACCCGGTCAATGTGCAGCGCACTTTCAAAGGCCGTCACCGCCCTTTCATGTTCGCCGGCCTTTTGCAACGCAAGGCCAAGACTTTCATATTGTTCACGCAGAGGAATTGAAAAAGGCCCTGACTGCGCCAGTATCTGATCAATACTGGTCTGATAGTGGTCAATGTCAGAACCGCTCTGGCTGCTTTTTGGAAGAGAAGATGCGAGCGTATTGGCTGGCGCGGAAGCGACTGATTCCGACTTGGTTGGCTGTTGCCTGCGCTCGGCGGGTGCTGCAGAAGCGGAATCAAGCAGTGTTACTTCAAAAGTCAGCTGGCTGTAATCTGGGGACTCGGTCTTTAACGCTGTTGGCTCGGCCAGCACGCTTGGTGGAGACAGCAAGGCACAACAGAGCAACGCTAAAAGCGGGCTCGTGCGCTGTTTGATGAACCCAAGCTTGCCAGTGGTCCATCCGGCGGTGCGAAAACCTTTGGCAGAATGTTCAGGAAGCAAAATCAAAGAGCTCTCCTACCATCCGTTGCGCTAATGTGTATCTAATGAGGAATCAAAGAGCTGCTGGTTTTACTGCCTACTTTGTCCCAAATATAATCTTCCGTATAAGCAAGAAAATTAGCCTGAATTACACCTTTTTTCTATCACAATCATTCATTACTTTGGGCTGCCCGGCAACAAGGCGCAATGTGTCTTTGCCGGATCGTCAAAGTAGCTTGGCTCCCGACGAGCAAGCCACTCAAGCTTTGAGGGGTTATCGTCCGGATAGTGCAAACTCGTGAAAAAGTTTGCAGGAGAGCTTCATGTCGCATTTCAAATTCAAATTTTCGGTAATGACTCGCGCAATACTGGCGGCAGTTGTCACTGGCTCCCTGCTTATCGGACAGAATGTATCTGCCGCTGATGATAATTTGTTGCAAGAGTATTGCACCAAGTGTCACAACTCCGATGACTATGCCGGCAGCATTGATCTTGAAGGCGTCGATGCCGCGAACATTCACAAGAGCGCCGAGGTCGGTGAAAAAGTAATTCGCCGCTTGCGCGCGGGCATGATGCCGCCGGTCGGCGAGAAGCGTCCTGACAACGCCACCATGCAGCAGTTTGCGTCCAGGTTGGAACACGACATTGACGCCCACGCCGTGATCAAGGCTGGTCGCCCCGGACTGCATCGCTTGAACCGCACTGAATATGGCAACGCGATTCGTGATTTGCTGAAAGTCGATATCAATGCCGCAGATTTTTTCCCGGCTGACGATTCCAGTCGTGGCTTCGACAATCAGGCCGGCACACTCTCGCTGTCACCGGCACTGTTGGAGTCTTATCTGAGTGCCTCTGCCAAAATCAGCAAACTCGCGCTCGGCACCGATACAACGCCGAGCCAGAAACTTTATCGCGTGGCCGAAGATGCCAACCAGAACTATCGCATTGAAGGTCTGCCATTCGGCACGCGTGGTGGCATCAAGTTTGTTCACAATTTCCCGGCTGATGGTGAATACACGTTCAAGAATTTTGCGATTACTCTCGGCAACATGGGCAGTGATCGTCCCTTTGGTGAAATCCGTGGTGAAAAACTGCAACTGCTGGTCGACGGCGAGATCAGAAAAGTTTTTGATTGGGACAAAGAGCTTGGCCTTAATCGTAATTCGTTCGAGCGCTCTGATGATGATATCGGGTCGGCGCTTCCCACGCTGGATGTCACGCTGCCGATAGCCGCAGGCGAGCATGAAATCGGCATGACGTTTTTGGCGACCAACTTTGCACCCGGCCTCGACATGAACAACGATTTCGAACGCAGCACGATAGAAACCGGCGGTCTGCCTGGCTTTACGTGGTTCCCGCATTTGGGTTCAGTGCGTGTTGACGGACCTTACAAGGTGAGCGGTACCGGCAATCCCCCCAGTCGCCAGTCGGTGATGGTGTGCGCACCTGCCAACAACGATGAAGAGCAAAGCTGCGCACGTCGCATCATTTCGCGTTTGGCGGATATCGCCTATCGCGGTTACAGCACCAACGAAGACGTTGACAGCCTGATGGGTTTCTACAGTCAGGGGCGTGTCACCGGTAATTTTGATGCCGGTATAGAAATGGCGATGCAGCGCATGCTGTCTTCACCGAAATTCATTTATCGCGTCGAGCGTGAGCCGGCCAATGTGGCAGTGGGTGAAGATTACCGCATCAGCGATCTCGATCTGGCCTCCCGACTTTCATTCTTCTTGTGGAGCAGTTTGCCGGACCAGGAATTGCTGGCACTCGCCAAAGGCGGCAAATTGAGCGACAGCAAAGTGCTAAGCGCACAAGTGTCGCGCATGTTGGAAGATCCGCGTTCGTCGGCAATGACCGCCAACTTTGCCGGCCAATGGTTGGCACTGCGCAACCTGTCAACGCAGGTGCCCGTGGTCGACCAGTTCCCGGATTTCGATAATCTGCTGCGTGAATCTTTCCGCAAGGAAACCGAGTTGTTGTTTGACAGTTTGATTCGCGAAAACCGTCCGGTCACCGACTTGCTGACCGCCGATTACACCTTCGTCAACGAAAGACTGGCGCTGCACTACGGCATCCCCGGCATCAAGGGCGAGCGTTTCCGTCGCGTGAAACTCGACGGCAATCTTGCGCTGCGTCGCGGCATTCTCGGCAAAGGTTCAACGCTGACGGTGGCCGCTCAACCAGGGCGTACTTCACCGGTGATGCGCGGCTATTGGACACTGGCCAATGTGATCGGGGTAGAGCCACCGCCACCGCCGCCGAATGTGCCGGCACTGGAAGCGAAAAAAGCCGACGCGGCCGGCAACGGCAAAGTGCCGTCGATGCGTGAGCGCATGGAAGAGCATCGCCAGAATCCTGCGTGCCAAGGCTGTCACCGCATGATGGACCCGATTGGATTTGCGCTGGAAAATTTCGACGCGGTTGGCAAATTCCGTATTACTGACGCCGGTAGCGCCATTGATACCACCGGCACGATCTATGACGGCACTGTGGTGAAGACAGCCGCTGATCTGCCCAGGTTCCTGCTCAACCACGAACAGAGCTATTTGCGTAACGTGACACAACGCATGCTGACTTACGCACTCGGGCGCGGCATGGAATCGGCAGACATGCCGTTGGTGCGACAAGTGCAGGCACAGGCAGCAAAAGGCGGCTTCCGTTTTCATGAGCTGGTGACAGCAGTGGTCAACAGCAAGGCTTTTGCAAATAACACCAAAGAGCCTGACGCAACTTCACAATCTGCAACTGCCGCACCTGCTGTTGCCAGTACCGGAGGTTTGTAAGCCATGTTCGTTACCAAAAAATCCCTGCCACGACGCACCTTTCTGCGAGGCGCAGGCACTGCACTGGCGTTGCCGTTACTGGAATCCATGTTCCCGGCGTTCATCACCAAGAGTCAGGCCGCCGATCTCAAGCCGACCCGTTTCACTGGTGTATTTATTCCGCACGGTGCAGCACCGGGTCATTGGGAACCCAAGAGCTCCGAGAAAAATTTTGAATTTCCGTTTATCTGGAAACCGCTTGAACATTTGCGCGAGCAAGTTGTACTTACTACCGGCATGTGGTCGCAGTCGGCAGAAAATCCACCGGGGGTAACCGGCGCCGACCATTTCGTGGCCTCGGCCTTTCTTGCCGGCGTGAAGCCGAAGAAAACCACTGGCGCCGATGTGCAGGTGGCTACCTCGCTCGACCAGATTCTTGCGCAGCATATCGGTCAGACCAACTTGCTGCCTTCGTTGCAACTGGCAGTGGAAGATCCCGGCTCCAACTCCACCAACTGCGGTGAGGGCTATAGCTGCATCTACACCAATACTATTTCATGGTCGACACCCACGCGCCCGCTGCCGATGGAAATCAATCCGCAGGTGGTATTCGAAAAAATGTTTGGCAGTGGCGGCACGCCGGAAGAACGCGCACTGCGCCGCAAACAACAAAACAGCATTCTGGATTCAGTCACACAGGATCTGGCCAAGCTTGGTCAGCAAGTGGGTAACGCGGATCGCTTGCGCATTGATCAATATGCCGAAGACGTGCGTGAGATTGAGCGTCGCATGCAGATTGCGATGACAAAATCCACGCAAGTGCCCAGCTTCGATGTGCCCTACGGTGTGCCTGAGTCCTTTGATGCGCACGTCAAGTTGCAGTTTGATTTGCTGACGCTGGCGTTCCAGGCCGACATCACGCGTGTGGCCACACTGTTGATGGCGCGCGATCTCACCGGGCGCACTTATCCTAAATCCGGCACTGATATCAGCTTCCACGGTGGCTCCCATCACGCTGAAGATCCTGGCCGCATTGCCCAGTACGCGGTGCTCAACCGGTATCACGCCAGCATGGTGGCGTATTTTGCCGACAAGCTGAAATCCGTGCAGGAAGGCGAACACACGCTGCTCGACAACTCCGTTACGTTGTACGGTTCCAACATGGGCAACTCCAATCAGCATCAGCATTTCGATGTGCCGATGATTCTGGTAGGCGGCGCTGGTGGCAAACTGAAAGGTGACAAACATCTGGCATTCAAAAACAAGACAGTGCCCACCAGCAATATGTTGCTGAGTGTGCTCGACATGTTCGATGTGCATCAGGACAGCTTCGGCGATTCCACTGGTCGCTTGCCCGGATTGGTATGAGCGCAAAGCAATTGCTGGACAAGAGGGAGGAATACACATGAAGCTGAAACAACTCGTGGTGACTGCATCGGTAGTGGCTGCCCTGTGTGTCAGCCCGCTGCTGCTGGCGATGTCGGAACTGACCTCCGCCATCCAGAAAGGCGATCTTGCCTCCGTGCGCAATCTGCTGCGCAACAAGACTGATGTAAATGCACATGAGCGTGACGGCACGACGCCGCTGCAATGGGCGGTGTACGATGAAAATTTGCAGATCGTTGAAGCGCTGATCAAAGCCGGCGTGGATGTGAATGCCGCCAACCGTGAAGGCATGCTGCCGCTGGCACTGGCTGCAGAAACCGGCAATGCTGAAATTGTGAAGCTGCTGATTGAAGCTGGTGCCAATGTAAACAACACGCTGTCCAACGGTGAAACCCCGTTAATGATGGCCGCGCGCACAGGCAATACTGCTGCCATCCAGTTGCTGCTGCAACATGGCGCCAATATCAACGCAGTGGAAAAATTGCGCGGCACCACTGCGCTGATGTGGGCAGCTGCCAATCGCAATGCGCCGGCGGTCAGAGCGCTGCTGAAAAGCGGCGCCGACTTCAAACTCAACGCCAGCAGCACCAATGAAGGTCGTAACAATCCTTATCTGGCTCCTACGGCGCGTGAGCGTCTGCGTGAGTACTACCAGCATAGCGGCATCAGCAAAGCACTTGAGAAACCCAAGGAGTTGCAGAGCAAAGACGAGAAATCGGCCGAGCTGGTCCAGACTGAATTGGTGAAACTTCTGCCGCCTGACCTTATTCGTGACTTCATGGAAGAAGAGGCCAACAAGATTGCCGGCAGAACCAACAATGGCGCCAAACAGCAGGAAGATTTTTTGAATATGCCGTCCGAGCGCAAGCCTGGGCAGAAGATGAAGCGCGGTGGTTTGACCGCGCTGCATTTCGCCGTGCGTGAAAATGATCCTGACTCAGTGGCTGCGCTGATAGAAGCCGGTGCCGATGTGAACCAGGTGAGTGAATACGGCTGGACGCCATTGCTGACTGCCACCCAGAACCGGTTCTATCTACTCGGCAAATACCTGCTCGAACACGGCGCCAATCCGAACATCGCCACCGAAGGCGGCTGGAACCCGCTCTACATCGCCACCGACAATCGCAACATCGAAGGCGGCGACTACCCTACCCGCAAGCCCGACATGGATCATCTGGAATACATCAAGCTGCTGCTGCAAGCCGGTGCCGATCCCAACCTCCGCATGGCCTCCAGCACCGAGACCCGTACCATCTTTACGCATCAGTGGCTGGATGAAGAAGGCGCTACACCATTCCTGCGCGCAGCGCAGTCCAGTGATGTGGAGTTGATGAAGCTTTTGCTGCTGTACAAGGCTGATCCCGCAATCGCCACCAACAACGGTGTCACCCCTTTGATGGTGGCCGCCGGCATCGCCTGGGTGGAAGGGGTCACTTTCGAATGGTCGGTGGATGCCAACAAGGAAGCCATCAAAATGTTGTTGGCACTCGGCAATAAAGTGAATGAGCAGGATATTGAAGACCATCGCACTGCGCTGATGGGGGCGGCCCATAAAGGCCGTGCTTATGCAGTGCAAATGTTGGTGGACGCCGGTGGCGACCTGGCCTTGCACGACATTGGCAGCCGCGACTCACTCAATAAACTGACGGGTGCCACCTGGCGACCGATTGATTATGCGGATGGGCTGGTGCGTGTTGGCGTGCAGTCGGCAGAAGCGCACCCTGAGGCATCCAGGCTGATACGCAAGTTGATGCTGGCCAAGGGCATGGAAGTGCCGCCTGAAGGCCGTACGCTCGAGTCAATTTGCGTGGTGGCCCTGTGTAAATGAAATTTGGGGTCAGAGTAAAATTTCCGTTCTATAGATTTGTGGCGTGCAATAATCACTGAGGAAATTCGACTCTGACACCTATTTCCTTGCTGACACCAATTTCCGATTTATAAAACCAGACAACAAACATGGGGGCCCTGTGATAAACAAGAAACTACTGCTAGCGATAGCAGCAATAACACTTACCCAAACTGCGCTGGCGGCCGATGCCGGTTCTCCTGCCAATGCCGGCAAGGCATTTTTTCGCGCGCAATGCGGCCTGTGCCACAGCGCGGAGCCGAATGACAACGGCGGTGCGCAAGGTCCGGGTTTGCAAGGCGTGTTCGGACGCAAAGCGGCAAGCAATGACCAGTTCTCCTATACCGACGTGCTGAAAAAATCCGGGCTGAGCTGGGATGCCGCCACGCTCGATAAATTTTTGACCAACCCCACCGCCATGGTGCCGGGTTCAGCAATGGTAATTGCAGTGCCGGGCAATGCCGACCGCGCCAATGTGATTGCGTATTTCCAGGCCCTGAAAGAAGGCACCTACAAAGAAGCGCAGCGTCCTGCCTTTGGTGGCGGCGGCGGTGGCCCACCGGCAGCGCCTCCCGTTGCGGCGGCACCCCAAGGTGATGCCGACTGGAAGAAAGATGCACCGGGTCGTGTGCACAAGGTTGATGTAGACGCGTTGCCGAAACCCTATGCAACGTCTTCTGCCAATAATTTTCCGCGTCTGATTCCCAAGCCCGCCGGTGCTGAACTGAAATTGCCCAAAGGCTTCAAGGTTGATGTATTTGCCAAAGACCTGACTGCTCCGCGCACGATGGTGGTGGCGCCCAATGGCGACATCTTCCTGTCCGAAACCCAGAGTGGCCGCGTGAAAGTGATGCGCCCGAGTATGGATGGCAGCAAACCAGAACAGATCACAGTGTTCGCGCAAGGCCTGCTGCAACCGCTGGGCATTGCGTTTTATCCTGCCGGTGACAAACCGCAGTGGGTCTATATTGCAGAAACCAATCGCGTTGTGCGCTATGCCTACAATGTGGGCGACACTGTAGCCAAAGGCATACCCGAGGTGGTGGTGCCGCAGCTGTCGCCGACAGCCGGCGGTGGTCACTACACACGTGACATTGCATTCTCACCCGATGGTAAACGCATGTTTGTCTCCGTGGGCTCGATGTCGAATGTGCCTGATAAAGCCACTACACCGCTGCCTGCAAAAACCGCTGACGAGATCAAAGCCTGGGAAGCAACCCATGGCCTGGGTGCTGCCTGGGGCAATGAAGAAAATCGTGCGGACGTACTGGCGTTTGAAGTGGGCTCCAACAAACCTGGCAAAGTATTCGCCAGCGGCATTCGCAACTGCGTAGGGCTCACCCTGCAAGCGGCAACTGGTGCACTGTGGTGTACTACCAACGAGCGCGACAATCTGGGTGATGATCTGGTGCCTGATTACTCCACACGCGTGAAAGAAGGCGGCTTCTACGGCTGGCCTTGGTACTACATGGGCAAGAATGAAGACCCACGCTTTGCAGGCGAACGTCCTGACTTGGCGGGCAAGGCCATCGTGCCGGATGTGCGCTACACAGCACACTCTGCATCGGTTGATCTGGAGTTCTATCCCAAGAATGCCACCGGCAGTTCAGCGTTCCCCGCTGAATACGCAGGCGAAGGCTTTGCGGTATTGCATGGCTCATGGAACCGCGGCCAGCGCACCGGCCACAAGATTGTCAGGTTGCCGATGAAAGACGGCATACCTACTGGTGAATATATCGACTTCATGACGGGCTTCATCGGTGATGACGGCAATCCATGGGGGCGTCCGGTAGCAGCCACCGTGGCCAAAGACGGCTCTCTGCTGGTCAGCGATGACGGCGCCAATGTGGTTTACCGTATTTCGTATTCGAAATAAGGCCACATAAAGATCAATATAAAAACGGCGTCATGATTTTGCATGACGCCGTTTTTTATTGCGCCGGTTTCCATCGACTGAAAACTGCGCCCGGTATTGCGAGGGCGTGATGCCAACAACTTTGCGGAAGTGATGGCGCAGCGTCGTGGCGTTGTCAAAGCCGGCTTGTCCGGCAATGCTGTCAATACCGTCTTTGTTCACTTCCAGCTGCGCTTTGACAGAATTGACGCGCTGCAGCACCAGCCACTCGAGCGGACTCAAGTTGAAAGTGCTGCGGAATTTGCGGTCAAAGGTGCGACGCGACATGCTGGCTTTGGCCGCGAATCGGTCGATATCAATGGCCTGTGCCAAATGCTTGAGTGCCCAATCCAGCGCCTGCGTGAATTGCGCTGGCCGCTGCTGCACGGGGGTTTCGACAAACTGTGACTGCCCGCCTTTGCGCTGTGCCGACATCACCAGTCGGCGCGCCACTTGGTTGGCGATTTGATAGCCGTGATCGTGCCTGATTACTTCAATGCCGAGATCGATGGCCGCTGCGCTGCCCGCCGAGCAACCCAGCAGGCCATCGAACACATAGAGCACATCATCGGCATAGTGCACCTCGGGAAAACACTTTTTGAATTTTTCCGCATAACGCCAATGCGTGGTGGCCCTGCGGCCATCCAACAGTCCAAGTTGAGCCAACAAAAAAGAGCCTGAGCAGAACGAGAGTATGCGTTTACCGGCGGCGTGGAATTTTTTGACAGCCTTGGCCAGTGCTGCCGGCACTGCGAGCTCATCAGTCGGCCAGCTCGGGATCACCAACAGCGAATACTTATCAAGCCCGGTAACCCGCTTTGCGCTTAGCTGCACGCCGCCAGCCAGGGCAAAGGGGCCAGCGGCAAAAGCCACCACCTCACAACTGTACCAGTTGGCAAACTCCGGTCTTGGCAGACCAAATAATTCCACTGCACAACCCAGCTCGAACAATGCGGCGTGATCGTAGGTGAGAATGGCGACCTTGCTCATGGACTCTGCACAGGTGGGGTTTGGCTTGATCTTAATGAAACTTGTCTTGCCAGCCAATACTTGCGCGAACTGCCAAGCGTGATAATTACCGCACCAATCACAGTGACCAGGAGCCACTCATGTCATCTGCTGTTTCCAGACCGCCCGCTGCCGCCAGTGAAATTGCACTCGCACACTTTGAAGCATTGCTACAGTTTGAAACTGACTGCTGGGACGTGCACCACGCCATAAATAATCAGCTCAAGGATTTCGTGTTGCTGGACGTGCGCAGCGAGGAGCTGTTTAACAAAGCCCATGTCGGCACTGCAGTAAATCTGCCGCATGCACGCATCAGTGAAAGCGCACTGCAAAGCTATCCTGCCAACACGCTATTCGTTGTTTATTGCGCCGGACCGCATTGCAATGCAACGGAGCGAGCAGCGATCAGGATTGCCAGCCTTGGGCGCCCAGTAAAGAAGATGATTGGCGGAGTTATCGGTTGGCTGGACGAAGGCTTCGCTTTGGAACACACCGCGACCAGCAGCTGAATCTGGCGCGCAAAAAAAACGGGTCTGCAAATTTGCAGACCCGTCAAACCAACAATGGGGTGGTGTGGTTTCAAAAAACACAGGCAAATTACCAATTTCAAATAACAAGAATTGAGATTCGTAAAGTGCCGTGAATTGGGCGGGAGATTACGTATAGACTAAAGTCTAAGCAAGCTTTAGCTGCTGACTATGGGATAAATAATAATAAATTTAATGATTTTGCTTAAAAAAACAGGAATATAAATTCTTGATTACGATGGCAAGTCAAGAATTTAGAGAATCCAGAATTCAAATTTTATTTCGCGAAATTAACTGTGCCTCGGCTATCCCGTCCCTGCAAAAGCGAGTCAGTGCAGCGGTGCAAACCCGCAGATGGTTGTCAGTATTGCCAGGCGTAGGTGAATTTTCCGAATGCCGTGCGATAGGTCGCCTGCAGTTGCGGCAGCAAGTCATTGGCAATCGAGGAATCGGAATAGCCAATAAAGAAGCGGGTCTGCGCGTTGAAGCGATAGCTGTACAACAACTGCGAGCTTAAATCGCGCGAGTGCGCATCGATTTTGAAACTGTACAGCGCCGGGTTGCGATCGGTGTCGGAATTGATCAGCACCAACTTGATGAAGCTGTTGTTGGTGAATTGCCAGGTGATACGCAGGTCGGCAAGATTGCTGGTATAGAGTGTGCCGCCTGCAACCTCCAGTCGCTGCCGGGAATAGCGCAGCTGTGCCTGCAGATGCCGACCGAGCTGGATGTTGAAACCGGGCGAGATCGTCAGTGAATCAGCTGCTTGTGTGTTGGAAAAATCAATGGTGTCAGAACTTGTGACATTGAGATCGAGTGTTACGCCATTCCACGGATTGAAAGAGTTCCACAGCGAAACCGAACCCGTATCAAAAGAGCGCCCATTGTAGAAACGATCGCCTTGCTCGAGATAAATCTCTGCGTTGTATTGCATGGGGCCGTTGACCCACAAATCGGCGATTCGTGTTTCAGAAATCTTCTGCCCGCTCTCGTCAGTTACTTTGCTCCATTGGGTTCCTGCACCAATGGTATTGAAGAATGCGCTCGGTCCACGACGCCATGTGTAGCCGGGATTGATCAGCTGCTCACGGATGTTCACTTTGTTCACAAAGCCAAGGTCGGCGCGAAAATCCTTGCCGTAATCAGAGACAGCCGCATTCCAGAACCAGTTGTTGCCCTTATGGTTATAGGCGACCGAATAAGAAGTATCAGACAGTTCCGGCAGCTGGCCGAACGCAGTTTGAATCGCAAGCGGATAGCTGGAATTACTGTGCATCACTTTGGTGGCAATGCGATCGGTACCCGTTGCCTGCCAGTTGAGGTCAGCTTGCGTCACGGTGTTGCTGTAATCATCGGCTTGGCGTGCAGTGCCGAGTACCCCAACAGTAAGATTGCCACCGACATCGTAACGATAACGCAAGGCCATGTTCTTGCTTTGCGTGTTGGCCAGCGTTGCCACTTGCGAGCCTTGTGAACCTGGAATGATGAAACCGGTGCGAGCATCGTTGGCCGCCAGAATGCCGTAGGTATGGTTGCCTTCCTTGCCAGTCAGCTTGACGCCATAGTCCGGGTCACTGATGTTGCGGGTATAGATCAGGCGCGTTTGGCCGCTGCCAAAGCCCACGTTGGTGTTTACCGTATTGAAATATTCGGCACCATCAAGAAAAAACTCGCGCTTCTCCGGGAAATACAGCGCAAAGGTGCTGTTGACATCCAGTTGTGCCTGATCAGCCTCAACTTGCGAAAAATCCGGGTTGAGGGTGGCGTTAAGGATCATGCCGTCATTGATGGCCCAGCGCAGATCAGCGCCAGCTTCGGTGTTGGCCGCATCACGCTGCCACGTATCAGTTACAGGGTTAGGTCTGCGTTCAACCACTGCGCTGGTCAGCGTGGGAATGATTCTGATGTTGGTAGTTTGCTGCAGATCAGGAAAGCCCTGCCCTTTGGGTATCTGGCACAGATAGCACGACCTGTTGTAGTCGTACTGCATGTCAGTCATTTTCTGCCACACATCACGCTGGTGAACGCGCAGAAGATTGATGCCCCAGGTTTGTATCGGCAGATCGCTGGCAAAGCGCAACTGGTTCAGCGGAATTTTCATTTCCACCACATAGCCGGTTTCAGTGATATTGCCGGCGCTGTCCCAAATGGCATTCCAGCTGTTGTCGGTGAAGCGGGCGACATCGTCATTGATCTGATCGACCTGCGAGCCGAGTGCATTGCTCCAGAATTCAAACGCACGGCGCCCGTCGTTGAAGGTGTCCAGCACTACGCCGACGCGGTCATCCGGAAATGCCTTGTCGCGGTCGCGATAGAAGGCGCGTAGTTTGGTAGGGTCAGGATCTTGTGCAACGAAAGCCACCAGAAAATTTTTGCCGTCTTCCATCAGATACACGTCGGTATGGAAAGGTGCGGGGATATTCTGGCCAGGATCAGTTTCGTTGCTGAGTTCGTAATGCGATGCTGCCGCCCATTCGCCGCCGGAAAAGACGCCATCGATATCAGGCGAGCGCCCGGTGTGGGGAATGGAATAAGTGATGCCGTTTGGTGGCGCTTGGCCAAATGTTTGCGAGCTGGCCAAACACAGCAACGCCATCGATGCGCAAGACAAAAAAGACAAGGCCCTTGGCAAGCGGCTCTTTGGTTCCTGCATGAATGGCTCCATGATTGTGCGCTCAAAAATCAGGTGCAAATCTGAAGCAAAAGCGTGAATGCAAGGTGGATACAACGTGATTTCATTGGGGAATTATGGAACCAAAGACCAAGCACGCCAAGCCTTGACCGATAGCAATAAGCCGGGGATTTTGGCATGGTAGGCGCCTTGCTCCTGGAGATGAAGAATTGAATCCCGTCAGTCCTGCCAACACCCTTACCCTCACTACCGCACTGGGTCACCGCATCACCGCTTTCAAGGGCGATCATATTGCCGACAAGATTGCCCGTCACGGTTTGTATGAGAAAGATGTGCTGAATTTTTTGCTGTCGTTGTTGCGGCAGATTGCCGAACCTGTGGTGCTCGACATTGGCGCCAATATTGGTAATCACACGTTGGCGTTTGCGACAGCAGCGGCGCAAGTCCATGCCTTTGAGCCCATTCCTGCCATTCATGCCTTGCTTGTACAGAACGTGAAGCAGAATCGGCTGGTGAATGTCGAGGTACACAATTTTGCGCTGTCAGATGCGACAGGCAGCGATCAGATCTACATGGTGCAGTCGGGCAATGTCGGTGCGTCCAGTTTTGACAAGCGTGCCAAAGGCGGCGAACCGCTCATCGTGCAAAAGCAGCGCGGTGACGATCTGGCGCTGATACAGAATTTACCCAAGCTGGATTTGCTCAAGATCGATGTGGAAGCGCACGAAGTGTTTGTGCTGCGTGGGCTGATGCAAACACTGCGTAAACATTTGCCGTTCATCACGATGGAGTGGAACGACCCACTCACCGTCGAGCGCCTGAACGGCTCAGCCGAGTTGCAGTTTCTGTACGACAATTATCAGGTGGTGGTGCTGGGCTGCACGCATGATCGTGCGTGGTGGCAGGGCCAGCCGTTTGCGTTTGTGCGGCGCAAATTCACCCGGCATTTTCTGCAAAGACAAGCAGTGCTTTATCCGTTTGATCCAACCAGGTTGTACGACAATATTCTGCTGATTCCCAAAGGCAAGGAATCCTTGGTCGCGTCACTCAATACGCCACAGCGCGGCTAGCAGCGCAGCTTCTATTTTTTTGCACGTGGTTGGCCGGGCGCAAAAACATCGCCAAAGAAATCACCTTCAATCCACAGAGGCCGCTCATCGCTGTCGGCCATTGTGCGCGCGATAAGATAGTTCAGATGCGCAAATTTGGCGCCAGCCTGCCAGTCAATCTTCAGCGACATATCATCGCTGGGCTGGTGGTAGTGATTGGCCAGATAATCTTTCCACGCCGCGTCACCGCCATTGGCGCGGCCGGTGGTCAGGAACACGGCCGGCACGCCTTGCTTCACAAACATGTAGTGGTCGGAGCGGGTGAAGACGCCTTCTTCCGGCATCGGATCAGGGCTGAGTGCCACCTGCAATTTTTCAGCGGCCTGACGCACAATTTTTCCCATCGTGCTGTGATCAGAACCGAAGGCAGTCACATCAGTGAAATCGTAAAGCAGCAGCGGCATGTCGAGATCGACCAGCCCCACAATTTTTCCGATGGGCACACTGGGGTGGTGCGCAAAGAAATCGGCTCCCAGCAGCCCTTTTTCTTCGCCGGTGCTGGCAAAGAACAGAATGGAGCGGCGCGGTTTGCGCGGTGATTTGGCAAACGCTTGTGCCACTTCCAGCAACGTGGCGACACCGGCTGCATTATCGAGTGCGCCGTTGAAAATCTTGTCGCCGGTTCGCTCGGCACTGATGCCAAGATGATCGGCATGCCCCATCAGCACCACATATTCATCTTTCAGCACCGGGTCGCTGCCTGGGATCATTGCGACGATCTCCGGACTTTGCAGCTGATCGCGGTTGCTGCTGCGCTGCACACGTATCTTGCTGGCAAGCGGAAAGCCTTGTGGATTGCCGCCCTTTGCATCAGCAAGCTGACGGATTTGAGTGAAGGACTTCGGGGCTTTCGTGAATAACATTTCGGTGGCGGGGGTGTTGAGTGTAATGCCACCGGCTATCTGTGGCGCAGTGACGTAAGGTTCACCCTGCGGCGTCATCCATGTCATGCGTTTGTCATGCAGCGCTTCCAGCCGGCGCGCCCACGAACGTGTTGCGTCACTTTGGAGGGTGTTGATCAACACAACGCCAGTTGCACCATGTTTGGCTGCGACTTCCGCCTTGGTGCCGGTGTTGCCCAGATGCGCACCGATCTCGCTCTCCATGCCTTTGGGATAGCCAGCCAGCGCGATCACGATCTTGCCGTTTACATCGAGGTTCTTGTAGTTGTTGATGCCAACGCGCGGCTCATCAATGCCGTAGCCTACGAAGACGGTGTCTGCTTCGACATCCTGTTTTGGTTGCAGCGGATTGGAGGCAATCATCACGTCACCGCCATTGGGCCAGTTCTTGCTGCCAGCTGGCCCGGTGATGGTAAGGGACGCGCCATCAGCAATGGTGTGCACCTGAAACGTCACCGGAATGTACCAGTCACCATTCAAGCCGGCTGGCGTGAGGCCTGCTTGCGCAAATTGCGCGGCGATGTAGCGTGCTGCAATGTCATAGCCACGGCTGCCGGTTTCACGACCTTCGAGCAGGTCGTCTGCCAGGAATGCGACATGGGCACGAATAGCCGCCGCAGAGAACTCAGGTTGCGGCTCGGCTGCGCTGGTGCTGCTGGCCCAAAACAGCGAAGTGATTAAGAGCGCAGAAAATTTCTTCAGCATAAGCGTGCCTCCTGCACAGGGTCGTTATTTGCTGTTCGAAGAATCAGACTTGCGAGGAGTGGTTATTGACCCTTGGCTTTGGCCAACTGCGCAGCCAGCACATCATCAAATTTCTTTTCAAATTCGTTGACGTGAGCCTGATAACCCTGCGGGTCGATAAACGGATTGGGATCGCCTTCTTTGCGTGCTTTCAGCTTGGCGTATTTTTCGTCGAGCCCGTAAAACACGCCATGCGAACTTGCCCATACTTCCACCGGGAAACTGCGGGCTTTTTTGTGAGTGGCGCGGAAGTCCTCGACGATGTTGGGGTAGTCCTTGTTATCAACAAACTGCATGCCCTGAATGTTCAGGCTGCACTCGATAAATCCGTAATAGGTCTTGCCGTTTTCCTTCAGCGGCAGGCTCCACGCCAGGCAACCTTTGGTGTGGCCAGGCAAGAGGTGTGCAGTAAGAGTAGTGCCACCAAGCGTTACGGTGTCGCCATCGTCAACGATGCGATCGATGGGTTGCTTCTTGCCCTTGGGATTTTTGAAGCTCTCTGCATAAGGCACTTCCAGGCGGCCGACTACTACTTGCGCGCCAGTCAGTTCTTTCACCAGCGGATCACCTTCAATGTGATCAGGGTGTCCATGGCCACTGATCAAAATCTTGATGTCCTTGAAATTGAAGCCGAGCGCTTTCACGTTGGCCTGTATCACCGGCACTGACTCTTCATAGTCGGTGCTCATCAAAATAAGGCCGGCCGGAGTGGTGATCAAAAACGACGACAGCTGGTTGGTACCAACGTAGTAGAGATTGTCCATGATCTTGTGGGCCGGGAACGGATCGTTCCAACCCTTGGGTTGGGCCAAGGCTGTGACTGGTAGCAGTGCCGTGAGGAGCAGGGGGCAGATTACGGTTTTCGTGAACGAGAATTTATTCATAGTTAGCGCCCCGGGAGGAAAACCGTAGTCGGTCCTCAAATTCAATTCTTCTGCTTATGGCTTGCTGTCTTTCTGACTGCTGCTGCCCATTTCCATCGTACGGCCGTCCGGAAACTCGATGTTGCGAGTATTGGCACGATGCGAGCCATCTTTGGACATAAAGCCGTTCACGATGATCTTGGTGCCCGGCGGCAGTGAGTCCTTGGTCCAGCCCAGACGCAGCAATACGCCGGGCGAGCCGCCTTCCACCATCCATTCTTCATCCTTGCCTTCGGCATTTTTGACATTGATGTAGAGCCATGAGTGTGGATTCACCCACTGCATTTTGATGACAGTGCCTTCGAGCTTGACGACTTTGTTGGAATCAAATTCGGCGTAGAACGAGTGATGCGCCAGTGCCGGCAACGCCACGGCCATTAACACGCCTGCCACTATTTTTTTGATCAGTTTGCTGTTCATGGTTTTTTAGTCCTCAGTTTTGTCGTGAACGGTCGCCCGCAAGGGCATCGACATTTACTTTAGTCCCATCAGATCGCTGTAAAGCAACTTGTCTGCAAACGGCACGCATTTGTGTTCAAGCAGTTGCGCATCGTTGTCAATCAAACGATAGAGCGGCATCTCGATGGTCCATGGTTTCGAGAAAGTCTGCGGGTCTTCCATCGTTGCTTCGTACCAGATGTGGTTGCTGTCGAGCAGTTTGAAGCGCTCGGTCACTTTCAATTCATTGCTGTGGAA
>CANCGR010000002.1 GCA_947377625.1 Gammaproteobacteria bacterium
AAAAACGAAAATTTGCCAGCAGAAAATGTTGCCAGGGTCTATTTGGCCAGGCAGCCTATTTTCGATGGCAAGAGCAAAGTATTCGCGTACGAACTTTTGTATCGCAATGGCAATACCAATGCGGCCAGTTTCAAGGATGCCAACAAGGCCACCTCTGAACTGATCACCAACACATTCTTGTCGGTGGGCTTCGATACCATCAGTTATGGCAAGAAGGTTTTCATCAACCTGCCGCGCAAATTCATCACTGGCGAACTGCCGCTGCCACTTGATCCTGCGATCGTGGTGCTTGAAATACTCGAAGATGTCAGTGCTGATCCGCAGGCGCTGGCAGGCGTGGAGTCCTTGATCAAACAGGGCTTTACCATTGCACTGGATGACTTTGTCAAAACGGAAGACAACGAAGCCTTTCTCAAGTATGCCAACTACATCAAAGTGGATGTGCTGTGTGTTTCCGACGACGAATTGCGTGATCAAGTCGTAGGTCTGAGCGCCTTTGGCATTCCTTTGCTGGCCGAAAAAGTGGAAACAGATGCGCGTTTCCAGTTGTGCCGCAAATTGGGTTTTCAGTATTTTCAGGGCTATTTTTTCAGCAAGCCGTTGATCATGGAGGGCAAAGAGTTGTCTGCCAACCAGATATCGATGCTCAATATTCTCGCCAAACTGCAAAATCCCGAATGTCAGGTAGAAGATCTCGAACACATCATCGGCAGCGATGTTGGGCTTAGTTACAAACTGCTGAAAATCATCAACTCGTCTTTCTACAACGTTGGCAAGACGGTGGAATCAATACAGCACGCGCTCATCCTGCTCGGACTCAATTCGCTGAAAAAATGGGTGACCTTGATTACCCTGTCATCTTCCCAAGGCAAGACCAGTGAATTGTTGGTGTTGGCGTTGTTCAGAGCAAGGCACTGTGAATGCATGGCAGAGAAGTTGAGGGTCAAATCCGACGCAGCGTTCACCGTGGGCATGTTTTCGTTGCTCGACGCCATCATGGATCAACCACTGCCGGTTTTGTTGGAGCAGTTGCCGCTTACCCTTGAGATAAAAACTGCGCTGCTGGAAGGCGGCGGTGAACTGGGTGAGCTGTTGAAAGCTGTTATCGAATATGAAACCGGCAACTGGGAGAAAGTCCACCCGCGTTTCACCAAAAATGACGTCATCCAGCTTGCCTACGAACAAGCCATGGTGTGGTGCCAACAGATAAAAGAGGATCTGGGCGTGTGACTGTCGATTCACTGCCGGCTTCAGGCATGACCTGAGTTAGAATTGGCAGATGAGTATTACTGCCTCCCCCCTCGTACTAAAACCCTCGTTGCTGCGTACCGAACAAAGCGGCTCGTTGTTCAGCTATCCCAAATACTGGGCCGAAAGCTTTGGCATTGCGCCCTGGCTGCCGACGTCGCGTGCCGAAATGGATGCGCTTGGCTGGGACAGCTGCGACATCATCATCGTCAGCGGTGACGCCTACGTGGATCACCCCAGCTTCGGCATGGCCGTGATAGGTCGTTTCCTGGAATCACAGGGCTTTCGCGTCGGCATCATCGCGCAGCCCAAGTGGCAGAACCCTGCCGACTTCATGGCGCTCGGCAAACCCAATCTGTTTTTCGGCATCACCGCCGGCAATATGGATTCGATGATCAACCGCTACACCGCTGATTTGCGCATGCGCAGCGATGATGCCTATACCCCCAATGACGAAGGCGGCAAACGGCCTGATCGCGCTGTCATTGTTTACAGCCAGTTGTGCCGGCAAGCCTACAAGGACGTGCCGCTGGTGATCGGTGGCATTGAAGCCAGTTTGCGCCGCATCGCACAGTATGATTACTGGAGCGACAAGGTGCGCCGCTCGGTGCTGATTGATTCTGGCGCCGACATCCTGTTGTACGGCAACGCCGAGCGCGCGATTGCTGAAGTAGCCCATGCACTGGCGCAAGGCCGCAAGGTTGATGAGCTTACCGATATTCGCGGCACCACCATCATTCGCGACAGCGTGCCCAATGGCTGGACCGAAGTAGATTCCAGGCGCGTCGACTGGCCCGGCAAGATCGACAAGATGATGAACCCGTACGAATACGTCAGCACGCAGCAAGACGCAACGCCGGTCGATCCCTCAGCTCCACAACCACTGAAAATCATTCCGCTGCCGCTGCAGCACAAACAGAAGCTTGATGACGCCACCACCTATGTGCGGCTGCCGTCGTTCGAGAAAGTCACGCACGACCCCGTGCTCTATGCGCACGCATCGCGCGTGCTGCATCAGGAAGCGAGCCCGTTCAACGGGCGCGTGTTGGTGCAAAAACATGGCACCAAGGAAATCTGGGTCAACCGCCCGCCGATTCCGCTCGAGACGCACGAGATGGACGGCATCTTTGATCTGCAGTACCAGCGGCGCCCGCATCCCAAATACGGCAACGCGGTGATTCCTGCCTATGACATGATCAAGACCTCGGTGAACATCATGCGTGGCTGTTTTGGCGGCTGTACGTTCTGTTCCATCACTGAACATGAAGGTCGTGTCATCCAGAGTCGCTCGGAACAATCGATCCTCAACGAAATTGAAAAGATCCGTGATCAGGTGCCGGGCTTTACCGGTGTTATCTCTGATCTCGGTGGCCCCACTGCCAACATGTATGGCCTGGTCTGCAAGGAAGCGCATTCAGAAATTGGCCAGAAATGTCGCCGCTTGTCGTGCGTGTTCCCGACCATCTGCAAACATCTGAAGACTGATCATAGCCAGACCACCCAGCTCTATCGCAAGGCGCGCCAGCTGCGTGGCGTCAAGAAAATCCTGATTGCGTCCGGTCTGCGTTATGACCTCGCACTACGCGACCCTGAATACATCAAGGAACTGGTGACGCATCATGTCGGCGGTTATCTGAAGATTGCGCCGGAGCACAGTGAAGACGGCCCGCTCAACCAGATGATGAAGCCTTCAATCACGCACTACGAAGAATTCAAGAAACAGTTTGAGCATTACTCGGCGCTGGCCGGCAAGAAGCAGTATCTGATTCCGTATTTCATCGCGGCACATCCAGGTTCGCGCGATGAAGACATGCTGCAACTGGCGCTGTGGCTGAAGAAGAACAAGTTCAAGCCCGACCAGGTGCAAACCTTCTATCCCTCACCGATGGCACTGGCCACCGCGATGTACCACTCGGGTCGCAATCCGCTCAAGAAGCTGCACTACAAGAGCGAGAAAATGCTGATACCCAAGAAGCTGGAGCAGCGCCGTCTGCAGAAAGCGTTTCTGCGTTATCACGACCCGGCCAATTTTGAGCAGTTGCGCGAAGCGCTGCAGAAGATGGGGCGCAGTGACTTGATCGGCAATGATGAAAAGCATCTGGTGCCAGCGGCGATACCGCATTGGCAGCAGGGCGCGGCCAAATATGCGCAGGCCAAGAAACTGTTGAGCAGCAAAGGCAAGCCGATTGTCAAAGGCATGAGAGAGAAACGACCCAACCCCGGGCCGGGCAAAGCTCCCGGTCTTACGCCAGGCAAAAAACCGCGCTAATCAGAACGGTTTGGCCAGCACGAGATAGATGATGATGAGCACCAGCAGAATCGGCAGCTCATTCATCAGACGCAGCAAAGTCGACGAAGGCAGTGCGCTGACACCTTTTTTCAGCATGCGTCCGCACACGATGAAATACGCCAGCATCAACGCCACCAGCGTCAG
Source organism: Gammaproteobacteria bacterium (assembly GCA_947377625.1). GTDB lineage: Bacteria > Pseudomonadota > Gammaproteobacteria > Pseudomonadales > Pseudohongiellaceae > CAILUG01. Next base: position 3,683 of record CANCGR010000002.1, read on the forward strand.
TTTGACATGCAGCCACGAGCCGCTGATGCCGAAGCCAAACCAAAGCCACAGGCCCAGCGCGAACGCCAGCCCGAACATGATGTGGCCGAACTTGTAGAGACGTTTGCCCATCAGTTGCAGCCGACCGTTGATGAACGGCACATCACCCACTTCGGCGATGTTCACCAGTATGCGCGGCAGGTAAAACACCGACGCCACCCACGCCATCACAAACAATACGTGCAGGGTCTTGATCCACAAATACATCAGTTGCCTCCGGAAACTTTGACAGCAGCGGGCGTAATCCACTGGCTGAGAGTATGCACCCAATCCGGGTGAGCGTTAAGGCAGGGGATCAGCGTGAGAGTGTCGCCACCGGCCTGCTTGAAGTGGGCAGCGCCCTGGATTTCGATTTCTTCCAGCGTCTCCAGACAATCGGTGACAAAGGCCGGGCACAGCACCAGCAGCTTCTTTACGCCTTTGCCGGCCAGTTGCGCAATGACATTTTCAGTCGAGGGTTCCAGCCATTTGGCGCGGCCCAGACGCGACTGGAAGCTGATGGAATATTGAGCCTGCTGCAGGCCGGCAGCCTCTACAAACAGTTCGGTAGTGCGCAGCACTTGATGGCGATAACAAGTCGCGTGTGCAGTTGAAGGTGTTTGGCAGCAGTTGGCCGTCTTCAGGCAATGCTGGCCGGTCGGATCGGCCTTGGTGATATGCAGCTCGGGCAGGCCGTGATAACTGAACAGCACATGATCAAAGTCCTGGCTCAACCAGGGCTGCGCGCTGGTGACCAGATTGCGAATGTAGTCGTGGTCGTCATAGAACGGTTTGGGCACAACCAGTTTGACGTTGAGACTGTGTTCCTCGATGACCCGTTCGGCTTCCTTGATTGAAGTCAGCACGGTGCTTTGCGCATAGTGAGGATAGAGCGGCAGCAGCATGATTTCGGTGATGCCGGGCAGCGCCGCCAGCTTCAGCAGTTCACTTTCAATCGATGGCGAGCCATAACGCATCGCCATCGCAACCGGCGTAGTGGTTTGCTGGCGGATTTGCTCCAGCAGTTGCATGGACAACGCGACCAGCGGTGAACCTTGGGCAGTCCAGATGCTTTGATAGGCATGGGCGGAGCGCTTGGGACGAGCTGGCAATACGAACAAGCTGACGATCAGCCGCCGCAGCAGCCACGGCAGCTGGATCACATAAGGGTCCATCAGAAACTGGTTGAGATAGCGACGCACCGCAGGAACGTCGGCATGGTCAGGAGAGCCAAGATTGGCCAGAAGTACTGCGCGTGTGCTCATTGCAATCCAAAGCGAAAAAGTTTGCGTAAAGGTATGGAAACGGGGAGCTTTATAACATGCCGACAAGAGAGGGCAAGTACGCAAGCGCGTGAAATTCAGATGACAACCACCACCAACCAGATTCCAGGAAAAATCAAAGTCGGCGTCAGCGCCTGCCTGCTCGGTCAGGAGGTGCGCTACAACGGCACCCACAAACACATGCCCTTGCTGACGCAGGAATTGGCGAAATATTTCGACTTTGTACCGACCTGCCCGGAGCTGGGTGCAGGCATGGGTGTGCCGCGGCCGGCGATCCGGCTGATGGGTGATCCGGCTGCGCCACGCGCCGTGCGCGTCAGTGATGCTTCAGTCGATTTCACGCAGACCTTGCAAGACTACGCGGCTGAACGTATTCCGCAACTGCAGGATCTGGCCGGTTATATTTTCATCAAGAATTCCCCCAGCTGCGGCCTGTTTCGCGTCAAGGTCTATCATGAGAACGGCAACCCTGGCATGACACCAGGACGCGGAGTGTTTGCCGCTGCACTCACCAGGGCAATGCCACTGTTGCCGGTGGAGGAAGACGGGCGTCTGCATGATCCGGTGCTGCGCGAGAACTTCATTACGCGCGTGTTTGCAATGCGAGAATGGCAACTGTTGTGCGCACGTGGCCTGACTGCGGCCGGCTTGATCGATTTGCATTCACGCTATAAATACACGCTGATGGCGCATGCGCCGCAGGACTACTCAAAGCTTGGCCAGATGCTAAGTGACGCGGGCAAGCACGATGCCAATCAGCTGGGGCCACGCTACTTCGCCGGTATGATGCAGATTTTGCAGCTCAAGGCTACGCGCAAGACCAACACCAACGTGCTGATGCATCTGCAGGGTTATCTGAAGAAACAATTGCAGAGCAACGAGAAGAGTAGTCTTGGCAGTGTGATCGAACATTATCGACAAGGCATCGTGCCGTTGATTGTGCCGGTGACGATGCTGAAACATTATTTTCATGTGTTCCCCGATCCCTACATCAACCGGCAGGCGTTCTGGCAACCCTATCCTGATGATCTGAGTCTGAGAAATTCACTGTGAGTGTTGCGCTGCACTGGTTCCGCACCGATTTGCGAGTGGCGGACAATCCTGGATTGTCGGCGGCACAAAGCTCGGGTCTGCCGGTAGTGGGGCTGTACATCGCGACGCCGGGCCAATGGCAGGCGCACGACGATGCGCCAATCAAGCTGGATTTCTGGCGGCGTAATTTGCTGGCACTGGAAGCTGCACTGCAGCAGCACGGTATTCCACTGCTGTGCATTCAGGTCAATTCCTATCGTGATATTCCTGCGCGGTTTGAACAACTGCTGCCTCTGCTCAAAGTGGCACAGCTGCATTGCAATGCCGAGTACCCGCTCAATGAACGCAGGCGTGATGAAGCAGTGGCCGCTGTGTGTGGACGCTTGGGAGTGCACATGCAGCAGCATCTGGATCAGGTGTTGATTGAACCAGCGCGCTTGCTCAACAAGAGCGCTCTGCCGTTCAAAGTGTTCACGCCGTATGCGCGTGCGGCGCGGGAAATGTTGCCGCCTGCGTTATGGCTGCAAAAAATTGCCGTGCAAACAACGGTGCAGTTGCCGGTGTTGCCATTGGCCAAGCAGGTATCCGAACTCACCTTTGCCAGCTCCAATGCAGCATGGACTGCGCTATGGCCAGCCGGCGAACAACATGCGCAGCAACGGCTCACAACTTTCTGCCAGCAACGCATTGCCGATTACAAATTACAGCGGGATTTCCCGGCTATTGAAGGCACCAGCACTATTTCTGCGTATCTGGCGGCAGGCGTGGTGTCAGTGCGCCAGTGCTGGCAAGCGGCGCAACAATGGCAGGACGGCGCCGGTGTATTCACCTGGCAGAACGAACTGCTGTGGCATGATTTCTACAAGTACATCGCGTGGCACTTTCCGCATATCTGTCTGCACAAGCCTTGGAAGAGTGATGTGGGCCATGTGCCATGGCGACATGACCAAAACGAGTTTCAGCACTGGTGCGAAGGCCGCACCGGCATTCCGTTGATCGATGCGGCGATGCAGCAACTGTTGCAAACAGGGTGGATGCACAATCGGCTGCGCATGATCGTGGCAATGTTTCTCACCAAACATTTGCTGATCGACTGGCGTTGGGGTGAGCGCTGGTTTATGCAGCATCTGGTGGATGGTGACTTTGCTGCCAACAATGGTGGCTGGCAGTGGAGTGCTTCCACCGGGACTGACGCGGTGCCGTATTTTCGCATCTTCAATCCGGTGACGCAGTCACAACGTTTTGATGAAGAGGGCGCTTTTATCCGGCGTTATCTGCCGCAACTGGCTGACCTGGACAATGCCACCGTGCATGCGCCAGGATTGCTGCGCCCGGTCAGCTATGTGCCGCCAATGATTGATCTGGCCTTCGGTCGCGAGCGGGCCTTGTTGGCATTCAAACGCGCTAACGTTTTCGCTTGAGTACCAGCACCAAGCCTCTGGCGACGTTCATTTGATGGTTGGGCACTGCGTTTACCAGTTCCCAACCCATGCGGCCGAGCTCATTCAGTTGTTCTTCCAATGGCTCCACTTTCACTGCGCCACTGAAAAAGCTGGTTTGCTTGTAGTCGAGGGTCTTGTATTCCCACTGCTCGCTCATTTGTCGTCACCTTCATTGTCGTCGTCCACTGCTTCCACAGCGGTGATCATTTTCTGCACCAGTTTTACACGCCCGCTTTTGACCAGTGAGTCGCGCAACACATATTCGATTTGTGCGTTGAGACTGCGCAGATCGTCGTCGGCCCAACGCTGCATCGCGGCGATAACATCTTCGTTGATGCGCAGTGGATAGGATTTTTTTGCCACGAGACGCTGCTTCCTAGTAAAGACTGCCGGCGTTGATCACAGGCTGGGCACGTTGGTCGCCACACAGCACCACCAACAGATTGCTGACCATCGCAGCCTTGCGCTCGGGGTCGAGCTCGACCACTTCCAATTCCTTCAGCTGCTCCAGTGCAGAATGCACAATGCTGACAGCGCCTTGTACGATGATCTTGCGAGCGCCCAGCACGGCACTGGCCTGTTGACGTTGCAGCATGGCCTGCGCTATTTCCGGCGCATAGGCGAGGTGGCTCAGGCGTGCTTCCATCACTTCCACACCGGCCTTCTGCAGGCGCTCATGGACTTCTGCTTTCAGCTTGTGCGCGATGTCGTTGCCATTACTTCGCAGCGTCAGGCCTTTGCCGTCGTCGCCGTGATCTTCATACGGGTAACTGGTGGCAAGGTTGCGCAGCGCTGACTCGCTCTGGATGTTCACGTAATTCTCATAGTTGTCGACTTCGAACATGGCTTCGGCGGTATCCACAACACGCCAGACAATCACTGCGCCGATTTCAATAGGGTTGCCGTTGGCATCGTTCACTTTCAGCTTGCCGCTTTCAAAATTGCGCACGCGCAGGCTGATTTTCTGGTGGCCGTAGAACGGGTTGGCCCAGCGCAGGCCGGTGGTGCGGTCGGTGCCGATGTAGCGACCGAACAACTGCAGCACTTTGCCCTGGTTCGGGCCTACTTTGTAAAAGCCGAACCAGCAAATGAATACTGCTATTGCCAGCAGTAGCGACACGAACCGCAATCCGAATCCGAGCGGGAGCGTGAATACTCCAACAATCATGGTGATCTGTAACACGAGCAGTAAAAACAGCTGGGTAAAGCCGGGCATTGATTTGGCGGAAATTTCAGTGGTCATAGGATCTCCTTTGACTTACTTGTTATATGTAAGTGATATCTAATATATATCACTTTTGGAGATTTGCAAGCCGTGCTTGCGCGATGGCTGGCACAGGTAGCGCGCTGGTGAAGGCCTTGCTTTCACCGGTGGCTGTAGGAAACTGGGGAACAAATGAAAACAGGAGGAGCTCATGTCCAACCCGCAAGCAGCGCTACACCTCGCCACAACCTATCTGCGACTCAAGCCTGATGGCATGGCCGAAAAACTGCCGGTCGACGCGAGTTTCTGGCCTAACCTTATGGCGGGCAAACTGGGGGATTTTCACCATGAATACCTGGTGACGATGTACACCTACGACCAGAACTGGTCGAGTTGGGAGCAACATCCCAATGGCGATGAAATGGTGTTTCTGATCAGCGGTGCGGCGGATTTCATTCTGGAAATGCCGGACGGGGAGGGGGAGCAAATAATCGAAGTGCGGCAGCCAGGAGATTATGCGTTTGTACCGAAGGGAACCTGGCACACTGCCAATCCCCTGCAGCCGACAACGATGTTGTTCATTACTGCAGGGGAAGGCACTCAGAACAGGGCGCGCTGATTATTTCTTGGCTGGGGCTGCTGCTGCGCGTTTGGCGACCATCGGGGGTGGTTGATCAGGAGCACCGTCAATCTTGGTTGCGATGGTCATAGTGTCACCGTCAAGTTTGCCGGTGTAGCCAATCACCATGTCGCCGTTGGGCGTGCCGGCAATGACTACTTTGAAGCTCACATCCTTGCCTTTGATCTTGCCGTCACTGATCGGCAGTTCCATACCCATGGCGGTGATAGCCATGGTGCCGGTTACTGCACCAGCGGCGCCCGCTTTAAGATCGAACGCCAGTTCCATCGGGCCTTGCGGACCTGCGTCGGCAGTGGCATTCCATTTGCCGGTGACCGCTTCCTCGGCATGCAAGCCGGCAGCGAACAAGGTGAAAGCAAATGCTACGGTAAGTACTGTTTTTTTCATGTGAGCTCCTGTTTTTGTGTTGTTGTTAACTCGTTATTGTTCAGTACAGCGGTTTTTCAAACGCGTGAAGGCGGAGCCGGTGGTGTTACTTCTTTCACTTCTTCCGTGTGGAACCATTTGCCAAAGAATCTGCCAACGGCCATCTGCATGTCGTCCATCAAGGTGTAGAACACCGGCACGATGAACAGACTCACTACGGTGGAAACGATCAAGCCGCCCATCACTGCCACGCCCATCGGGGCGCGGAAACTCGGATCACCCGCCCAACCCATCGCCACCGGCAACATGCCGGCGCTCATCGCGATTGAAGTCATCACAATGGGGCGTGCGCGTTTGGCGCAGGAATCAAGAATGGCTTCCAGACGTGGCAAGCCGTTATCACGTTGCGCCATGATCGCGTATTCCACCAGCAGGATGGAGTTCTTGGTGACGATGCCCATCAGCATCAACAATCCGATCAGTGAGTTGATGGCCAGCCCGTAACCACACAACAGCAGTGCCACAATTGCGCCAGCAGCAGATGGCGGCAAGGCTGACAGAATCGTCAACGGTTGCACAAACTTGTGAAACAGAATCACCAGCACCGCATAAATCGCGAAAATGCCGATGATCATCGCCGTAGCAAAGCGCCCGAAGATTTCCTGGATGAACTTGGAGTCACCGGTGCGCATCGACTGCACGCCTTCCGGCAGATTGCGAATCGCCGAAGAGGTTTCTATCCGTTTCAGAATGTCGCCCAACGGCAGACCGTTGAGGTTGGCGCTGAGCGTGATATTGCGGCTGCGATTTACGCGGGTGATTTCAGCCGGGCCTGAGCCAAGACTGACATCGGCCACGTTGACAAGCGGCACCGGACCGCCAGTGCCCAGCACAGTGAGTTGGCTGATGCGGTCGATGTCAGAGCGGGCAGCCTCATTGAGCTGCACGCGAATCGGAATCTGGCGGCTATCGAGGTTGAATTTGGCGAGACTGTTGCTGATGTCACCAGAGGTGGCGACGCGCGTCACCTGGCTGATGGCATCGGTAGTAACGCCAAGGGCGGCAGCACGCTCCGCATCCGGACGGATAACGATTTCAGGTTTCTTGAGCGCGGCACTGCTGTTGACTGCTCCCAGACCCTCAATGCTGCGCATTTCCTTTTCAACGTTGTTGGCAGCCAGACTCAACAGGTCGGAATTGGTGCCCACCAGCGTCAGCTGGAAGCGGTCACCACCACCACCCGAGAATTGTACCTTCGCGCCTGCAATGGATCGCACTGCAACGGTGGCCTTGCGTTCGAAATCCTGTTGCAAGTCGGTAATGCCTTTGGGATTGTTAAGCTGAATGGTGAGGCTGGAGCTGCGCACTGATCCGGCCGAGCCGCTGCTGCGCAGACCATCACCTGAGCGAGAGTTGCCGATAGTGGTATAGACACTTTTGACTTCTGGCATGGCAGCGATGATGTGGCGAGCTTCTTCACTCACCCGCAAGGTTTCTTCAAGGCGCGAGCCGGGCGGCAATTCCACCGACATCTGGGTGTAACCGTTGTTGCCTGCCGGTGCGAAGCCGGTGGGCAGTAAACGGAACAGTGACAACATCAGGCCCAGAATAATGCTCGATACCAGCACTACCTTGCCACGGTGCTGCAAAGCCCAGCGTACTTTCACCAGATACCAGGTGATCCACTTGGCTTCCTTTTCTTCGTGCTTGTTGGGCTTGAGCAGATAAGCCGCCATCATCGGGGTGAGCATACGTGCCACCAGCAACGAGAACAGCACGGCAATGGTTACCGTAAAACCGAACGGGCGGAAAAATTCACCGGCGATGCTGCCCATGAAAGCCACCGGAATAAACACGGCGCAAATGGTCAGCGTGGTGGCCACCACGGCCAAACCGATCTCGATCGCAGCATCCATCGCGGCTTCACGCGGTTTTTTGCCCATGCGCAAATGCCGCACGATGTTCTCTACTTCCACGATCGCATCGTCGACCAATATCCCCACCACAAGTGTGAGTGCCACCAGCGTCAGAATATTGAGTGTGAAACCAAACATGTAGATCACCCAGAACGTCGGGATGATCGACAGTGGCAAGGCGGCAGCAGAAATCACTGTGGCGCGCCAATCGCGCAGGAACAGCCAGACCACTATTACTGCGAGTATGGCGCCTTCAATCAGCATTTCCATCGACGCATCAAACGAAGTCTGCACATATTCGACAGTATTGTTGACCTCGGCAAATTTGATGTCCGGGTACTGGGCTTTCAGTTTTTCGACAACGGCGCGCGCATTTTTGGCGACATCAAGTGCGCTGGCACCCCAGGCACGTACGATTTCAAAACCGACTACCGGCTTGCCATCGAGCAGCGCCATCTGGGATTTTTCGCTGGCCTGGTCACGCACGTCGGCCAATGAGTCAAGCCGCACACGACGGCCATCGGGCAGCAGTATCGGCAATTCTTTCAGCTCCTGTACTGATTTGATCAGACCGGTGGTGCGCACGGTCTGAATCATCCCGCCCAGGCGCGCTTCGCCACCTGGAAATTCCGATTCGATGCGCTTGAGCTGGCGTGACACATCTGCCGCCGTGGTGCGCATTGCTGCGATACGGTCGGGGTCAAGATCAACCCGGATTTCGCGATCAACACCACCCACGCGGGTGAAGCGTCCGACGCCTGGCACCGCAGTCAATGAGCGCGCCAGTTCCAGATCAACGAACCATGACAATTCAGTGTCGGTCATTTTGTCGGAGGCAACACTCCAGGTAACGATGGCGCCGCCGGCAGTGGTGTTACGCGAGATGATCGGTTCATTGGCATCTTGCGGCAGCTCGGAACGGATGCGAGTGAGGGCATCGCGCACTTCGTCCATCTTGTCGGTGATTTTGACGCCGAACGTAAACTGGATCGTGGTAGTGGATGCGCCTTCACTGACGTTGGAGCGCATTTCTTCAATGCCGGCGAGCGTGGCCAGCGAATCTTCCACCTTGCGGGTGATTTCTGATTCCATCTGCGAAGGGGCTACACCCGGATAGGTGACTGTTACTACGACGGCAGGAAATTCCACATCGGGCCGGTCAAGCACGCCGAGTTTGGGAAAACTGATGATGCCCGCCACAGTCAACGCAATGAACAACATGATGACAGGAACGGGATTGCGAATGGACCAGGTAACAAAATTCATATTAATGCGTCTCCACGACGTTCACCGTGTCGCCGTCTTTCAGGAAGCCGGCACCGGTAGTGACGATGTTGGCACCGGCTTTGATTCCATCAAGCACTTCGATGTTGTTGCCTTGCAAGACGCCGGTCTTGATCAGCTGGCGTCGCACCTTGCGGTCGGGCTGGATAACAAATACATAGTTGTAACCATCGCTGCTTACGATACTGGCAAGCGGTATCAGCAAGGCTTCACTTTGGGTGAATTCAATACGACCGCGCGCGAACATGCCGGGGCGCAGTGCAGAATCACCGGGGATATCGACATAGATCATGCCGTTGTGGGTGCTGGGATTAACGGTGGGGGACAACACACGAATCTTGCCGGTGTGCTCAGCGCCATCGACGCTCGTGATCATGACTGTCTGTCCTACTTTCAACGACGGCATGCTGGTTTCCGGAATTTCACCGCGCCATTCGACGCGGCCCTGCCGCAACAAGCGCAGCATTTCGCCGCCGACTTGTGCCAGCTGGCCCACTGACACCGAGCGGGTTGTGATCACACCGGCATCGGGTGCTTTGATGATCGCGAATTGCAAACGCACTTTGGAGGCGTCGAGATCGGCCTTGGCGGCGTCACGGCGCGAGCGTGCGCTCATTGCTTCACTGGTAAGGCGATCAAGATCAGCACTGGACAGCAGATCTTTCGCTTTGAGCGCCTTGGCGCGATCGAGTGCCAGATCGGCATTGATGGTTAACGCTTCATTCTGTTTGAGCGCAGCATCTTTCGAGGCCAGATCAGTTTGCAACAACGCAGTCGACAGTTTTACCAGCGGCTGGCCGGCAGTGACGACATCACCCACATCCACCAGCACGGATTCAACGCGGTAGCCGCCGACTTCCGGCGAGATCACTACATCCTGCCAGGCGTTCACGTTGCCGTTGATGGTCAGATAGCGACGGAATTGGCTGGTTTCAGCTTTGCCGGCATTCACTGTCAGGCTGGCTTCACTTTTAAGGGGGCCGCCCCCTTTATCCTGGGCCAGAGCAAGAGAAGGAAGAGCAACAGGAAGTACGGCAACAAATGCCAGCACAGCCAAATTGGCCAAATGCTTTCTGGCATTAAGAGACAAGGCAAACATGAGGATATCCAAAAATTATGACTGACGGGTCAGTTTATCACGTACGGCAAAAACAAAGGGCGCTTTTTGATGAAAATTCATTAAACTTCCATCCTTGTTTACGCACGGCATCGCTGAGTGGTTCATATCAGCTCTTTCATGACTGAATCCCAACCATTCAACGCGCTTACCCCCGATCTCGTGCTGGCCGCCGTCGAAAGCACCGGGCTATGCTGTGATGGTCGCATGCTGGCCTTGAACAGTTACGAGAACCGGGTCTATCAGGTTGGCATCGAAGCGGCCGACCCCGTGGTCGTCAAATTCTACCGCCCCAATCGCTGGAGCCAGGCGCAAATCCAGGAAGAGCACGATTTTCTCGATGAACTGGTGAGCGCCGAATTGCCGGTTGTAGCGCCGGTGCGCAATGCCGCCGGCCAAAGCATCCATGTTTGTGACCCCTATCTTTTCACAGTATTTCCCCGAAAAGGCGGGCGTTTGCCTGAGCTTGATTACGACACGTTGCATGCAGTGGGCCGTACTTTGGGTAAGTTGCACAGCGTTGGCAGTCTGCGCCCGTTCGCACATCGGCTTGAGTTGAGCATTGCCAACTATGGCGAAGCCAGTTGTCACTTTTTGCTGGAAAACGACTTTATCCCGGACGAGTTGCGCAGGGCTTACGAGACGCTTACCAACGATCTGCTCGATCGCATCAGTGATCTTATGGAAGATTACAGTCATGTCGCCACCCTGCGTCTGCACGGCGACTGCCACCCCGGCAATATCCTGTGGCGCGAAGGCCCGCTGTTGGTGGATTTCGATGACTGCCAAACCGGGCCGGCCGTTCAGGATCTGTGGATGTTGCTCTCGGGCGAGCGCGACCAGCAGCAAGGTCAGTTGTCGGAACTGATCGATGGCTATGCCACGTTTTATGATTTTGCCCCAGCCGAGCTGGCGCTGATCGAGTCCCTGCGCACCTTGCGGGTGATGCATTACAGCGCCTGGCTGGCGCGGCGCTGGGATGATCCGGCGTTCCCGCACAGCTTTCCGTGGTTCAACACGGCACGCTACTGGTCCAGTCATATTCTGGAGCTGCGCGAACAATTGGCCGCGTTGGATGAACCACCGCTGAAACTGTTCTAAGCCCTGCAACTTTTGGCCTGTACCAGTGAGCAGCTCATTTGCTATGGTGCCGGCCTCGCTCCGCTTTCGTGTGTTCAAGCATGTCGTCATTCCTGAATATCCAGCCCCGCACACGCGGCATGCTGGCTGCACTGTTTGTCTTTGCTTTGCTCGCCTTGGGCAACAGCATGGTGGTGGTTCAACGTGGCGCCATCACCGTTGAGAAAAGCCCGAATGACAAACGCGATTATCGGGCGCTGGTGCTCGATAACGGCATGAAGGTGTTGCTGGTGTCTGACCCGGCCGCTGATCGTGCGGCGGCTTCGGTGAATGTGGCGGCCGGTTCCAACAGTGATCCTGCGGCTTTCAGAGGCCTCGCGCATTTTCTTGAGCACATGCTGTTTCTCGGCACTGCCAAATATCCACAGTCAGATGAATTCCAGGGTTTCATTACGTCACACGGCGGCAGCCACAACGCCTCCACTGCTTACGAGAATACCAATTTCTATTTCGAGCTCGATGCCAATTACCTGGAGCCGGCACTGGACCGCTTCTCACAGTTTTTTATCGCACCCACTTTTACTGCTGAATATGTGAACCGCGAGCGCAATGCCGTCAATTCCGAATACCAGAGCGGCTTGCAGGATGATGGGCGCCGTGGCCAGGCAGTAATGCGGGCGGTGCTGAATCCGCGTCATCCGATGGCCGGCTTCTCGGTGGGCAGTCTGGATACCTTGCAAGACCATGATGGCGTCACGCTGCGTGATGCCTTGCTGGCGCACTATGACCGTTACTATTCCGCCAACCTGATGTCGGTGGCTGTGTTCGGCAAGGATAATCTCGACCAGCTCGAACAATGGGTGCGCACCCACTTCAGCGCCGTGGCGAACAAGCATCGCAGCAAGCCGTCGAGCAAGGAGCCGATGTTTGTGCAGGGCACCTTGCCGTTGCAGCTCAGCATCGAGCCGGTACGCGATACTCGTGCCTTGAGTTATTCGTTCCCGATTCCTGACATGCGTTTGCGTTATCGTGAACGCCCCGTCGATTATCTTGCCAACATGCTGGGCCATGAAGGGGAGGGCAGCTTGCTGAAAGTGCTGCGTGATCTCGGCTGGGCCAATGCCTTGAGTGCGGGTGGTGGCTTTGCAGCCGACAATCTCAACCTGTTCGACGTCAACATCTCGCTCACGCAAAGCGGCTTGCAGCATGTCGATGACATCACCGCGTTGCTGTTCCAGTTCATCGACCTCATCAGCCAGAAGGGCGTGGCCGAATGGCAGTACAAGGAGTTTGCCACCATGTCGTCGCTGGCGTTCCAGTATCAGGAGCCAGGTGGTGCAGTGGGTTTGGTGACCGGCATGTCGGAACGCATGCAGTTTTATCCGATGCAGGATTTGATCACCTCCAATTATTTCTATCGCAATTTTGATCCCCGGCTGATTCACAGCGTGCTGGACTTCATGCGCCCCGACAACATGCTGATGACAATATCAGCGCGTGGCGTTGAAACCGACAAAGTGGAACCTTGGTATTCAGTCAAATATTCCACCCGCCATATTGCCGCTGACCGCATCGCCAGCTGGCGCAAGTATCCGCATCAGGCTGCCTTGACCACCAATCAGCCCAATCCTTTCATCCCGGAAAATCTTGCGATCAAACCGCTGAAAGGCGCGCCCTTGTCGCCAACCATTGCCAACGTGATGGAGAAACCGAAACTGCTGGTCAACAGCGATGGCGTCAGACTGTGGTTCAAGCAGGACAACCAGTTCTTCACGCCGCGTTCCAATTTCTTTGTTTATGCGATGACGCCGCTGTTCCAGAATTCGCTACGTAATTCACTGCTGGCCAATTTCGTGGTGTCGCTGGTCAATGACAAATTGAGTGCTTATGCCTATCCCGCCAATCTGGCCGGCGCCGATTTCGGCATTGGTGCCCGCAGTCGCGGTTTCACCATTGCGCTCAGTGGCTACAGCGACAAACAGACGCAGTTGCTGGAGACCTTGCTGAAAACGCTGACCGCCGCTGATTTCGACCGCGAACGTTTCAATATCATCAAGAACGAGATGATTCGCAGCTGGCAAAACGCCGAGCTGCAAACGCCCTACATGCGCCTGTTCGGTGAAGTGCAGGCGCTGATGGCGAATCCCTACTGGTCCAACGACGAGAGCATTGCACAGGTGCGCAGCATCAGTTTCGATGATGTGAAATCTTTCGTGCCGATCATGTTGTCGTCGTTGCGCCTTGATGCGCTGTTTCACGGCAATGCCGAAGAAAGTGATGCCAGGGACATGATGGCGCTGGTAAGCCGCTATTTGCATGCCTCTGCTACGGCTCCTGTTTCCGGCTTTGGCACTGTGCTGAAACTGCCGCCACACAGCCGCATCATCCAGGAGATGGCGATTGCGCATGACGACTCCGCCATCGTGGTTTATTTGCAGGCGACCGATGACAGCTGGCATACGCGTGCACTGGTGGATCTGCTGGCCACCATGATGGGCGCGCCGTTTTTCGACACCTTGCGCACACAGCAGCAGCTTGGTTATGTCGTCAATGCCGGCACCATGCCGGTGCTGAAAGTTACTGGTCTGGCGCTGACCATTGAATCGCCGGTGGCCGATCCGCTGGAGCTGGAAACGCGCATCAATGCCTTCCTGGGCTCTTATGCGCAAACACTGGCCGATATGCCGGCCGAGCAGTTCAACGCCATCAAGTCAGGCTTCCTCAACGATTTGCGGCAGGTGCCTGATCAGCTGGATGCGCTCAGTAGTCGTTACTGGAGTGACATCCTGCTCGAGGAATTCACCGCCGATTCAGGTTTGAAAATGGCTGATGCGGTGTCGAATATCACACAGCAGGAAGTGATCGACTACTATCGCTCGCACGTGGCTGACCTCAGTGCCGCGCGCGTGGTGGCCCGCAGCGCGGGGCGTCCGCACATGACAGGCTTCCTGGCTCGCAAGAAAGAACCGGCAACGAGCGTGGTTATTGAGGCAGGCCACACGTCGTACGCGGACTTCAAAGCCGGCAAGCAGTTGTACACCTATCCCTAACCACCATTGGCAAGCAGGAGCTTCATAACATGCGCGCCTGGTTGGGATTCTGGTTGTCGTTGCTCACCGCTGTCATGTGGGGAATGCTGCCAGTAGCGATGGTGCTGGTGCTGGGCAAGCTCGACGTCGTCACCATCACTTGGGCGCGGTTTGCATTCGCCACCATATGTGTGGGCTTGTTGCTCCGTCAGCGCAAGCAATTGCCAAAATTGCAGTTACTCGATATCAATCGACGCTGGTTGCTGGTGATAGCCGTGCTGGGCTTGCTCGGCAACTTTCTGCTGTATCTGGTCGGGCTTGACCTGCTCAATCCGGAAGCCACGCAAACCATCATTCAAATCGCACCCATTGTGCTGCTGTTTGGCAGTGTCTATTTCAACGGCGAACGACTGGCACCACTGGAATGGATCGGTGCTTTGTTGCTGATGCTGGGATTGCTGCTGTTCTTCAACCAGCGGCTGGCCAGTATTTTCAGTGCGCTGACCGGCGAAACATTGGGGTTGATCAGCATGCTGGCAGCGGCGTTGTCGTGGAGCATTTATGGTTTGGTTCAGAAACGTCTGTTGCAAGTGCTGAGTTCCATCCAGCTTACTTTCCTGATCTATGCGGCCGGCACGGTGCTGTTACTGGTGTTCAGTTCGCCGTTGGCCTTGCTGCATCTCACGCTGTTGCAATACAGCGCGCTGCTGTTTTGTTGTCTCAACATGGTGTTGGGTTATGGCGCCTTCACCGAAGCCATGCGCGTATGGCAGGCTGCGAAGGTGAGTGCAATGATTGCACTGGCGCCGGTGTTCACCATTGTTTCGATGAAGCTGGCGGTGTGGGCCATGCCTGAGCATTTCGCCAGCAGCCAGTTGAATGCGCTGGCATATGTGGGCGCATTGACGGTGGTGGCGGGTTCCATGCTGGCAGCATTGGGCAAGCAGGGTTTTGTCGGCTGGCGCACAAGCCGGAAATAAATCAACCCAGCCTTGGTTTTCTCAACAGAAAAAAAACAGTCGTAGCGAACAACGAACCGAGCGTGCTCCATGAGTCCAGAAGATTTTCGTCTTGTTCTTGCCGCCATTACCGGCATAGCAGCGTCTGTGCTGCTTATTGTCAAAGCGCGCGTGCATCCGTTTATCGCCTTGCTGTGTGGCGCATTTACCGTAGGTTTGTTGGCCGGACTCAGCACCACTGACACTGCTGCTGCGGTGCAGAAAGGCGTTGGCGATATTTTGGGTGGCACTGGTTTGGTGGTGGCCTTGGGTATGTCGCTCGGCGCGATGCTGCATTTGTCGAATGGTGCTGCGGCACTGGCGCGCGGAGCGTTGCATTTGACTGGCCCGAAGGGTGCGCCGTGGGGAAGCTTGCTGGCTGCGATGGTGATTGGACTGCCGCTGTTTTTCGAAACAGGACTGGTATTGTTGCTGCCGGTGGTAACCGCTGCTGCTGCGAGTCTTTACCACGGCAAAGAGCGTGATGAGGGCAAGCTGCGACTGATGCTGCCAGCACTGGCGGGGCTGTCGGTAATGCATGCGTTGGTGCCACCGCATCCGGGTCCGTTGCTGGCGGTCAACACCTTGCACGCCAATCTGGGGCTCACCATTGGTTACGGCATTCTGGTGGCAATACCCACCAGCATCATCGCGGGTCCGTTGCTGGCGCGTTATCTGGCACGCGGCATTGTGCTGGCAGAGCCGATGATCGCGTCTGTTGATTTGCAAGTGCCGCCACCACGCAAACTGTTTGCATTGGTGGTGCTGTTAATGCCGGTGCTGTTGATTGCCGTGGGTGAATCAAAGACCTTGCTGCCGGCTTCCGCATTTTTCAATTGGCTGTCCTTCGCCGCCAACCCGGTGCTGGCGCTGCTGATTGCCAACTTGTTGGCCTTGCCACTGTTGTTTGGCCATCGTTTGCTGGAGCCAAAAATCCAGGCGGCGATTTGGGCTGAGGCCATGGTGCCGGTGGGCGCGATACTGCTGTCGATCGGTGCTGGTGGCGCGCTCAAGCAAGTGCTGGTGAGTGCCGGACTGTCAGATCTTTTGGCGCGCCTGGCGACGGCACAGGCGTTATCGCCGTTGCTGCTGGCCTGGTTGATTGCGGTGGGAATTCGCCTTGCTACGGGTTCTGCAACAGTGGCGACCATCACTACTGCCGGTGTTATTCCTGGCGTGGTGGCAGCCACGGGTGCAGCGCCGGAATGGGTAGTGCTGGCGATTGGCGCTGGCTCGATATTTTTCTCACACGTTAATGACCCGGGCTTCTGGCTGGTGCGCAGTTATCTGGGCACCAGCACCGCTGATACCTTTCGCACGTGGTCGGTGCTGGATACAGTGATTTCAGTGGTGGCGCTTATCTTCATTTTGATTGGCAGCCACTTGTTATAGCTGCGTTGGCTAGACCCTTGGCGCCAACGTAGTTAAGCTTGCCGCGCTGCAAACCTTCACTCATTCAACCCTCACAAAGAAGAAAGGATACTCGTATGTGCATTAAACGCTTGCTTGCTACTGTCAGTCTTGTACTTGTCTCTACTACCACTTATGCCGGCCCGGCCGCCAAAATCGCCGACCTCGCATGGATGAGCGGCACCTGGTCCGCCGCCCTTGGGCCGAATACGCTCGAAGAAAACTGGATCAGCGCCGCTGGCGGTGGCATTGCCGCGATGGTGCGCATGAGCGGTGCCAAAGGCGTAAGCATGTGGGAAGTGATCACCATCGAAGAAAAGGAAGGTTCGCTGACGATGAGTGTGCAGCAGTGGGGCAGTGGTTTTGAACCGCGCTCGCCAGTAGCGCAGAAACTGGAGCTGGAAGAAATCAGCGACAAGCGTGTCAAATTCAAAGCGGTTACTGAAGGCAGCATGACGTCGTTGGGCTACAGCCGCAGTGCCGACAACACCTTCACCATTGAGATGGGTCAGCCCAAGGGCAATGTGGCGAAGCTGGAACTGAAGGCCAAGTGATGCGTAGCGAGTGCCTGATCCTGTTGGCTCTGTTTGCTGCAAGCACAGCGGTCGCAGGGCCTTCAGTCTATTTGACAGCACCGAATGATCCACGCGCCGTTATCGTCAAAGCACAAGGTGACGGCAAAGCAGATGACACCAAGGCAATTCAAGCAGCGCTCGACGCCGCTGAAGCGAAAGGCGCGGGCGGGATCGTGTTCCTGCCGTCTGGTCGTTATCGGTTAAGCGGCACGATTTATCTGTGGCCCGGCGTGCGCCTGCTTGGTGTTGGTGCCACGCGTCCGGTGCTGGTGCTGGGCGACAACACGCCAGGGTTCCAGCAAGGCATTGCCAATATGGTGATCTTTGCGGGGCGTGGGCCTACTGCGCCAAACGCTGCTGCTCCCAAAGTGCCATTCCCACCACCCGGCAGTGTGCCGTTGCGAAACGATATCGCTGATGCAAACTCCGGCACGTTCTTTTCTGCGATGGGCAATATCGATATTGAGATTGGTGCGGGGAACCCTGCGGCAGCCGCGATTCGTTTTCATGCGGCTCAGCATGCGTATCTTCGGCATATGGATTTCAAACTTGGTTCGGCGTTTGCCGGGATTTATCAAGCAGGGAATGAGGCAGAGGATCTGCACTTTTATGGTGGACGCTACGGCATCGTTACTGAAAAGCCCTCGGCGGCGTGGCAGTTTACATTGATCGATTCCACTTTTGACGGTCAGCGTGATGCGGCCATTCGTGAACATGAAGCCGGGCTTACGCTGATCAATGTCGCGATCAGCAACACCAAGGTCGGCATCGACATTGATCAAGGCTATGGCGACTGGCTGTGGGGCAAGGATGTGCGCTTCACCAATGTGTCGCAGGCCGGCGTGGTGATTTCCAATGAGAACAATGTTTATACGCAGATCGGTTTTGAAAATGCGCTGGTCAGTAACACCCCGACCTTCGCGCGCTTTCGCGACAGTGGCAGTACTGTTGGGCACAAAGAACGCATTTATCGCATCGATGATTTTACTTACGGGCTAAGTTTGCCGGGCCTTGGCAGCACGGGCGCCTATGCAACCACTTATCACGCCAGCAGCATCAAGCGTTTGCCACCGCCAAGACCAAGTGCAATCCGCGCGCTGCCTGCGGTGCAGAATTGGGCCAATGTGCATGATCTCGGCGTGGTAGGTGACGGCAAGACTGATGACACGGCCGCACTGCAAGCCGCCATCAATACGAAGCCGGTGCTCTACTTTCCCAGCGGCTTCTACAAAATTACCGACACACTTCATCTCAAGGTTGACACCGTGCTGATCGGGCTGCATCCCAGCACAACCCAGCTGGTGGTGCCGGATGAGACGCCTGTCTTTCAAGGCGTGGGCACCCCCAAGGCGATGATTGAAGCGCCACAAGGTGGCGACAATATTGTGTCGGGCCTGGGCCTGTTTGCCGGTGGTATCAATGCACGCGCGACCAACGTGTTGTGGCAGGCCGGCGCGAACTCGCTGGTGGATGATGTGAAGATCGAAGGCGGCCACGGCACACAGCTGCAGGACGGCACGCGCTTCAATCCCTACGACGCCACTCACAGCGCCGACCCTGATCCGCGCAAACGCTGGGATGCACAGTATCCGAGTCTTCTGGTCACCAATGGCGGTGGTGGCACCTTTTCCAATATCTGGACGGTGAACACTTATGCGCAAGCGGGCTTCAGTGTTTCTGACACCAAGACACCGGGCCATGTCTACCAAATGTCGAACGAGCATCATGTGCGTGCCGAGTTTGTGCTCAACCGCGCGGAAAACTGGGAATTTCTGGCGCCGCAGACTGAAGAGGAAGTAGGTGAGAGTCAGGATGCAGTGTCGTTCGATATTCGCAACTCTTACAACATTCTGTTCGCGAACTACCACGCTTATCGCGTTACACGCGGTGTGAAGCCGGCACTGACGGCAGTGCGTTTGGAGAATTCCAGCGAGCTGTATTTTCGCAACGTGCATGTGAATGCCGAGAGCGGGTTGGCAACCTGCGATGCCAATGGCTGTGGCACCTATTTGCGTGCCAGCAAATTTCCGTTTGAAAACGCAATCATTGATGTCTCGCGCGATCTGCAAGTGCGTGAACGTGAGTTCGCGGTGCTGGATATTGCAGCGACTTTTTCACCACCACCCAACGCGGAAGCCAAGCCCACCAAACTCGCAGGTGATTTCTTTTCCATCGCCGGCGCTGCCACTGATGCAGTCGGCAAGCTGTATTTCATTGATCGAAAATTTCAAAGAATCTACGGTTGGAATGCAAAGCAGGGTTTGAGCATTGAGCGTGACGCCACACTTGATCCGGTCAATCTGGCGGTCGATAAGTCGGGTAATGTGTTGGTTTTGTCGTCCTTTGGTGCAGAGGGCACCGTCTACTCATTCAAACCGGGCTCGCCGGAAACGGAGCTTGTCTTGATTGCGCCAACGCCCACGGCCACACATGCAAACGCAACAACACTGCTGCCCGGCAATTTCTGGAACAACGGCGAGTTCAAGGATCAGTACGATGCAGCCACCGATCAAAGCACTACGCTGGCCGAGCTGTTCGTGCGCGACGTGGGGTCGGCGAAGGCGCGTGAATATGTGTCGCCCGATGGCAGTTTGGTGCTGCCCGCATTCCGTACGTTCCAGCAAGGGCCACCCACTCATCTGGGCTGGCGCTTTTCGGATACGCTGGACACTTATGGCTTTGTCGCAGCAAAAACCGGTGAACGTGTGCTGGTCAGCAACGAATCCGAAGGCAAGGTGTATTCCGGCGTCGTTGGCCCCGGCGGAGCCGTGACTGAACTCAAGCCCTTTGCCAATCGCGGTGGCGAAAGTGTGGCAGTGGATGCGGCAGGCAATGTCTATATCGCCAACGGTCAGATTTTTGTGTTTGATGCCAGCGGCAAGCAGATTGAACAGATTGATGTGCCTGAGCGCCCTCTGCAATTGGTTTTTGGAGGCGATGATAACCGTACGTTATTCATCCTCTCGCATCACTCGCTCTATTCGTTGCGGCGGTAGCGCTTTGTGAGTCTTTCGTGACGGTTGCAAAAGACCAGCTTAAGCGGCGTTGAATCAACTCTAAACTTCAAGCTCCAGCAGCGTCAGAAACAGCCGCGCATCAAACTCAAGCTGGTGATAGTGCGGCAGCATGTGTTCGCACAGTTTGTAAAAATCCTTGTTGTGTTCCTTTTCCTTCAGATGAGCCAGCTCGTGCACCACGATCATCT
>CANCGR010000003.1 GCA_947377625.1 Gammaproteobacteria bacterium
CGCTGGTCGGGCGCCGGCTGGGAGTGGGTGAATGCCGGATTCCTGTATGGCGGCCTCTACCTGCTCTACAAAAAAATTATCGGCTGGCACATACCGGTGAGCTTTCTGTTGGCAATCATTGTGCTGTCTGCGCTGTTTTATGACGGCGGCAGTTCGCAAAGCCATGGCTCACCGCTGCTGCACTTGTTTGCTGGCGCCACCATGCTGGGCGCATTCTTTATCGCGACCGATCCGGTGACTGCCGCCACCAGTGCCAAAGGACGCCTGATCTACGGCGCACTGATTGGCAGCCTTGTGTTTGTGATCCGCGCCTTCGGCTCTTATCCCGATGGCGTAGCCTTCGCAGTATTGATCGGCAATCTGGCCGCACCGTTGATTGATCGCTATACACAACCTCGCAGCTTCGGGCACCGCCAATGAGCAACACAGAAGCAAGCAGCAGCTTTGCCAGAACGATGCGTCAGCACAGTTTACAAGTGGCAATCATTGCGCTCGGTATTGCCGTGCTACTGGTTTTTACCAACAAGCTCACCAAAGCCCAAATTGAGTCCCAGCGCCTCGAATCACGGCGCCAGTCTCTCAATGCAGTGTTGCCCCAACGCTTGCACGACAACGATTTGCTGAGCGCCAGCTTCCAGCTCGGTCCCGGCAGCAAAGACTTCATGCAAATGGAGCTACTCGGATTAAGCACCCAGCGCACCGCCTACCTCGCCACACTCAACGGCACTGCCACCGGCGTGATCCTGCCACTGGAAACCGCGGAGGGTTATGCCGGCCCCATCGTGCTGCTGATCGGCATCGCCGCTGATGGCAGCATCACCGGCGTGCGCGCAATGCAGCATGGAGAAACACCCGGCCTGGGCAGCCAGATCAATATCGATCAATCGCAATGGATTACCAGTTTCAACCAACACTCACTTACCGACACACCTGAAACCAAGTGGCGCGTAAAAAGTGACGGCGGCAATTTCGACGAGTTCGTTGGCGCCACCATCACGCCAAGAGCCGTCGTGGGCGCCGTTTACGGTGCCTTGCTGTTTTTCGAAGCCAACAAAAATACTTTGCTCGCTGCGCCCGGCCAGCAGGAATCGCCATGACTTCAAACTCCTGGCGCGAACTGGCTCGCAACCGCCTCTGGCACAACAACCCCGGCCTCGTACTTTTGCTGGGCTTGTGCCCGCTCCTGGCAGTGAGCAACTCCGTAGTCAATGCACTAGGCCTGGGCCTGGCAACCCTGGTAGTGCTAAGCACTTCCAACTTGCTGGTTTCACTGCTGCGTCACCAGATCACCAGCTCCATCAAACTGCTGGTACTGGTGCTGTTATTCGCTGCACTGACCACCTGTATCGAATTGCTGATGCAAGCCTACACCTTCAAGCTCTACCATAACCTCGGCCTGTTCGTTCCCCTGATCGTCACCAACTGCATGCTGTTTGACCGCGCCGAAAACTTTGCCAGCAGCCACCCACCCCTGCCTGCCCTGTTTGAGGCCTTGATGACAGGCACAGGCTTTATGTTGCTGTTGCTCACGCTAGGTGCAATCCGCGAAGTACTCGGCACCGGCGCGCTGTTCGCCAACATGGATCAATTACTACCCTTCGCCGCCAACTGGAAAGTGCAAGTGTTCCATACCAATACTCCATTCCTGCTCGCGATTCTGCCACCCGGTGCGTTTATCTTGCTGGGCTTGCTGATTGCGCTCAAGAATGCGATCGACAAACACTTCGCGCAATCACAACCAGTTGAGTCAGTTACTGTTGGTAGTAAAAGAGTGCGGGTAACCGGGAAAATTTCTTGACTGCTCCACGCGTTTTCATTTTGAGCGTGATGAATTACGCGTTGAACTTAAGAGCCTTGGGCACGTATTGACCTCCTCCACCAAGATACAGACCATGAACAAAAAAAAACGCTTACAAATATTCGAACGCCTACGCGCCGCCAATCCACAGCCCACGACCGAGCTCGTCTTCAACTCACCCTTCGAGCTACTAATCTCAGTAATGCTCTCAGCCCAAGCCACCGACATCAGCGTCAATAAAGCCACCGCCAAGTTATACCCAGTCGCCAACACCCCCGAAACCATCCATGCCTTGGGCGTCGACAAGTTAAAGAGCTATATCAAGACCATTGGCCTGTTCAACACCAAAGCCGAAAACGTCATCAAGACCTGCCGCATCCTCATCGACCAACACCACTCCCAAGTACCCGAAGACCGCGAAGCCCTTGAAGCACTGCCAGGCGTTGGTCGCAAAACCGCCAACGTCATTCTCAACACCGCATTCCGCCACCCCACCATGGCAGTCGACACCCATATTTTCCGCGTTGCCAATCGCATTGGTCTGGCACCTGGCAAGAACGTGCTGGAAGTGGAGAAGAACCTGCTCAAGCACGTGCCGAAGGAATTTCTGCTGGATGCCCATCACTGGCTGATCCTGCACGGACGCTATACCTGCATTGCCCGCAAACCGCGCTGCGAAAGCTGCCTGATTGCCGACTTGTGCGAGTACAGTGACAAATCATAAGACCGCTTGCATCGATCTTTATTGTTTCTTAAATATAGCCGGGTAGCTTTGCATCATTGATTCCAGGATAGCCCTAGTGCCATGAAGCTGCTCTTTCTTTGCACCCATAATCGCTGCCGCAGTATTGTGGCAGAAGCTGTTACGCGCCAAGTGTGCGGTTCGTTGGTCGAAGTACAAAGTGCTGGCAGCCAACCGGCTCGCAAGGTGCACCCGCTCACCTTGGAACATCTGGCCTTGAATGATGTGCCTGTGCGCGGACTGCGCGCCAAATCGGTGGACAGCCTTGCCGGCTACCATCCCGATTTTGTGATTACCGTGTGCACTGATGCAGCTGGTGAGAGTTGTCCGGTGTGGGCTGGCAAGGTACACAGAATCCATTGGGCCTTGATGGATCCTTCTGTACTTGATGAAGATGCTTTTGCTTGCAGCGCCGCCTTCGGCTCGTTGATTGCTACACTCACATTGCGAATGAAACACATCAAGGAAGTCTTTCAACGCACACAAAACACCGAAGTACTGGCAGATGAATTCACCGCGCTGGCGAATTTGTTTGTGAAGGGCAACGGCCCGGTGCGGCAGCGGCAAGACTTGTTCGAGTCGATGCCCGCCGCCAGAAAAGCCTGATTACACCAAACCGGTAATCGGCGCTGTCGCTTCTACTTCAGCCTCGTAGTCGACCTCAGGCACTTCAAAACCAAACAACTGCAAGAAGCCGGTTTTGTAACCTTTGAAATCAGTGAGCTCGCCAATGGTTTCGGTGGTGACTTGTGACCATAGCTGCGCAACCCGCTGCTGCACGGCTGGTGCCAGTTCCTTGAAGTCAGCACGCCAGCGGCCTTCATTGTCCATATGCGGTGCAAAGCCATAAAGGCTTTCGCGGAACAGGCCATAGACCTGTTCTATGCAGCCTTCATGGGTGCCGGCTTCTTTCATGACCTTGAACAACAAGGCCAGATAGAGCGGCATGACCGGAATCGCGGAACTGGCTTGTGTCACCACGGCTTTCAGCACTGATACATGCGCAGCGCCGCCACGCGGCTGCAATTTGCGATGCAACTTGGCAGCAGTCTGGTCGAGATCTTTCTTGGCGGCACCGATGGTGCCGTTCCAGTAAATGTCCCAGGTCATTTCAGCACCGAGATAAGTGTAGGCAGTTGTGCGCGCAGTCGGCGCCAACACACCAGCTTCATCCAGCGCCTCAATCCACATCTGCCAGTCTTCACCGCCCATCACGGCGACTGTGTTGGCGATTTCTTCTTCAGTGGCGGCCTGCACACTCATTTCCTGGATCACTTCCTTGTCGGTGTTGATGCCGCGCATCACGATGTCTTTGCCAATCGGTTTAAGCGTCGACATGTGCACAACACCTGTTACCGGATGCTGACGACGCGGCGAGGCCAGGCTGTAGATCACCAGATCAACTTGCCCGAGATCGGCCTTGATGGTGTCGATCACTTTCTGTTTTATTTCTTTGGAGAAGGCATCGCCGTTAATGCTCTTCGCATAGAGCCCGGCCTGCTGGGCCTCATGATGGAAGGCGGCGCTGTTGTACCAACCGGCAGATGCGCATTTGTCCTGTGCCCCTTCTTTCTCGAAGAACACACCCAGGGTAGCCGCACCACAACCGAACGCAGCAGTGATGCGTGAGGCGAGCCCGTAACCGGTAGAGGCACCAATCACCAATACTTTCTGCGGGCCGACAATCTCTCCCTGCTGTTTGACATAGTCGATCTGGCTTCTGACATTCATCGCACAGCCCACGGGGTGCGCAGTGATGCACATAAAGCCACGGACACGAGGTTTGATAATCATGGTAGTGCTCCCGGTATCAAGTCGGCGCGCATGTTAACACGCCGGCCACAGGGGCGGTGCCGACTCAAGGATGTGGAATAAGTTCCCGCAAATGCTGTTCGCGCACGGGTGCAGATAACCGCGACAACTGGCTGGCGGCCTCATAAAAACGCGGTAGATCGCCGCCTTGTCTGCGCAACAGCTCCTGCAACGCCGGCACCCACTGGTTGTAGGTGGTCACTGTTGCCAGTTGGGCATTGTTGAGATCAGCGGCGAACCAGCGGTCGTAACCGTTGTAGCCGTTCCAGCTGGTTTTAAGTTCCTGATAACGCTGCCGCAGCTGTGCCTGTATTGCGGCTTTACGGCTGCGCATCTGGGGCGGTAACAACGCTTGCTGATAGAGGTGACCCAGCTCCGCTACCGTTGGCACTATCAAATCCACAAACTGTTGTTGGCGCTTGCGCTCTTGTATTACTGCAGCCAAGCCTGTTTGCTGACCGTCAGCGTCGGGCAAGGTTTGCAGCCAGCGTTGCTGCCCTTCCTGCTCCACCAACGTTGCGAAGCTTTCGTTGAAACTGGTGTCGCCACTTACATAGAGCAATTGGTGGGCAAGCTCGTGAAAGATAGTGCCTGCCAGTTGCGCGTCATCACGCTTGAGCATACTGCTCGGCACCGGATCATTGAACCAACCCAGCGTGGAATAGGCGCTGACACCGCCGACATAAGTCTCGAGCCCCCGTTGCTGCAGGCTCACAGCAAAATCCTGTGCAGCCGCTTCGGAAAAATAACCGCGATAACTGACACAGCCGGCTACCGGATAACACCATTGCTGCGGCGCCAGTGAAAACTCCTGCGCCGCAAATACATTCCACACGACAAACTCGCGGTGCAGATCGACATAGGACGAATAGTGTTGGTTGACTGGCAAATGCAGTTGCTGATCAGCAAACCTGCGCAGTTCCAGCACCAATGACAGCTGATGACGAACAGGTGCCGGCAGCGTCGGGTCTTGCAGCACCTTGGCAATATCCTGGCGCTGCTGCAACAAGCTCAATTGGCCGACGATGGCTTGATGGTAATAGCTGAGGGATTCACAACCGGTGAGCAGCAACGCGGGCACTAGCATCAGCAGACGTGCAAACATTGCCTTGCGCCCAGAGCGCATGCTGCGGCTTACTCCTTCACTTTTATTTCGTACAGCGTCGACCACAGTTTGCCGGTGACGAACAAGCGCTTGCTGTCGGCGTCCCAGGCGATGCCGTTCAATACGTCATCCTGGCCCTTGCGCTCGTTGATGCCGTGCAGATCCAGCTTGCTCTTGACCTTGCCGGTGGCCGGATCAATGCGCACGATGAAGTCGGTGTACCACACGTTGGCCCATACTTCACCGTTGATATATTCAAGCTCGTTGAGTTTGTCGAGCGGGGTGCCATCTTCGGTGACTTGCACACGGCCTGTCTCCTTGAGCGTTGCCGGATCAAGGAAACGCAGAAAGGCAGTACCGTCACTGACAATCAGTCGACTGTCATCATGGGTCAGCCCCCAACCTTCACCCGGCAGATAAAACGATTGCACCTGTTTGAAGCTGGCGAAGTCATAAACCAACCCGACATGGCTCTGCCAGGTAAGCTGATAAATGCGGTCTTTGAATACGGTGATGCCTTCGCCGAAATATTGGGCGGGCAGCTGCGTGTTCTGTTGCACTGCGCCGGTAGTGAGCTCCACCTTGCGCAACGTCGACTGGCCATTGCGGCCCGTACCTTCATACAACACACCACCAATGCTCACCAACCCTTGCGTGAAGGCATCATGGTCATGCGGAAAGGTGTTGATGACCTGAACTTTTTTTACCGGCACTGCCGCCAGCGCTAACGGGGCTGCAACGCAAAGCAGCACGCTTAGCAAACCTGCAAGCGCACCACGGGTGGGTTTGGAAAACTGCATCGAGGAAATCCTGGAAAAGGCCTTACTGATTTTTATTACAAGAGGCTTTTGATCAAGGCGACCAAGGTGCCCACGATCATGATGATAGTTGGCACAAAGGTCATCATGAAACCAGGGCCGCGCTTCTCAGGATCGGCGACATAAGCGCGCGCATAAAGTGTGCGGCCGACTATCCAGATGACCCCAAGTCCCGCCGCAATCTTGTAGCCGGCCCAACCCTGATTTTCGGAAATCCAGCTGTACATGAACAGCACCGGGATGAAAACAATCAATTGCTCCAGCGTATTCATCTGTACACGCAGATGACGTTCAAACACCGGATGCCCGCTCATCAACGGGGCTTTGATATTGTATTTGCCGCGCGCCCTGCCGACATTGATGGAAAAATAAATGAACTGAATAAGCGCCAACGTGGCTACAAGTACTACCAATTCCATAACATCCTCCTGAAGGAAACCAAGGTGCAACGGAGGCGAAGCTTGCACTTATTTCATGATGGCTTCCAGCGAAAAATGGATGTGCTCGAGCGTCTGTTTGGCGGCTTTGCCGGAGCGCAGGTTGAGCTTGGCAGATTGGTAAAGCGCTACCAATTGATCCGCTGCAAACTCAGCACTGATACCGCTGGCCAGCGCCTTGGATTTTTCAAGTTCGCGTGTGCGCTGGAGCAAGGCCTTGCGGATTGTCGTGAAAGAATCACGGATAAGCTTGGCGAGGTTTTCTTCCCACTGAATGCTTTCACACTGCGAATTGACCAGCAGACAACCAAAGCTGCGGCGCGCGGCCGGCACACCCGTGACGATGTCCTGAAAAAATGCAGTGAGCGCAGCCAGCGCTTTCAGCGAATGGTTGCCGAGCGTGGCATCCATCTGCTTTTTGAGTATGGCGTTGTAATGTTCAACGCAGCTTTTGAAGAAAGCTTCCTTCTCGCCGAACGAGTTGTACATGGTGCCGCGATTGATGCGGGTGGCATCCAGCAGTTTCTGCACGGAGCTGGCAACGAAGCCGTCCATCCAGAATTGCTGTGTGGCACGTTCAATAACATCGTTGTAATCAAACTCAATGGGTCTGGCCATGGCGGGATTTCCTCTGAACACAGGCAGTGGCTACTGCAATGTTTTTTATTCTAGTAGAGGAAATCTGAAAACTACGTAAATTTCCTGTAATGGAAATGCGCCAAAAACACAGGGTTTGTGCAGCAAAAGCGACCATACGGTCCAGATTGGCCAGCTGACTGGTACCGCGCTGATGCGAAGCTGAATAGGGACTTAACGCAATTCAAAACAGGTGATGAATGAGCACAACACCAAGGCCCATCAACGCACCGACAACACCACCCCACACCACCAGCCAACCCAGGTGCTCCTGAATCATCTTCTGCATGATTTCCTTGACGTGTTGCGGGGTCATCTGTTGCAGGCGTTGATCAACGATGAACTCGACCTTGTGCAACAGCGCCTCACTGTTGTGGCTGGCCAGATCAGCCAGAATGTCAGGATCATCACCAACGCTGCGCAAGAACTCGTGCATGCGTGCCACGAACGGTTCGCGCAATCCTTGCAGCCTGCTGGCACCACCAAACATTGCCAGTGCCGAGCCAAAGGAAGACTCCATGATAACTTCCACCAAGGCATCAAAGGCTTTGTTGAAATCAAGACGCGGCAGCAGTTTGTCTACCAGCGAAGCACCTTCTCCACCAAGCGACGCCAGCACCTTGCGCACATTGTCAGGTGAAAAAAACTGCTCCATCACCATCACGCGAATACCGGCGCGGAATTCGGTAAAGCGTTCAGGAATCACGCCGGAACCGTAAAATCCCGGCACCTTTTCGAACAGCATGTAAATTGCCATCCAGTTGGTGACGGCGCCGGAGAACGCATAGAGCCCGGCGTTAAGCACGATTTCGCCACTGAGGCCGGGCAGCAACAGGCCTGCAATGCACAGCAGCACTGAGAGAGCGTTAGTCAGAAAGCTCTTGTCCGTAAATAAACTCTTGCTCATGTTTGCCCCTTATTTCGCTGATTTTTCTTTCTTGCTTTCATCAGGCGCTTCGAAGCCGGTGGTCGGCTGCTCCCATGGACCGCGCTGGTGATAGATGATGGTCGTGAAATCCTCAAACTGCTTGGAAAACAGCTTGCTGCCCAGATAGGTGCCGAGCGCAAGTGGCCATGCTGCCACCAGCGCCGCTGCCATGGAGACGTTCTGGGCCAGTGGAATCTGTACCTGCATGTCGGTAGCGATGGTTTCATCGCGCAGGTTGATCTCACCCTGGATATTGAGATTGGAGGAAGGGCTGGTAATGATCAGCGGCGTTGCTGTAGTCACCACGCCATCATTGAAATTCAGGGCGCCGTCGATTCTGTCAAAAGCGAAACCTTTTGAAAAAATATCCGAGAAATCCAGTTTGAATCTGCGCACCAGCGCATCGAAATTGAAAACGCCAAAACTGCGCGCGATGCCCGCCCCTTTATCAACATAGCGCCCGTCGTTGACATTGATGCGCATGAAGCCGGAAGCGCGTTTCAGCGAAAAGTGCAGCGGCGAACCGGGCCACTCCATGTTGCCGTCGAACGACGCATCCTTGCTGACCACGACCACATCGTGGCCCCAGGCCGGCAACACCTTGGCCAGATCGCCGGCTGAAAACAGTCCGGTGAAACTGCTGTGATGCTTGCCATCCATATATTGCCAGTCGATGGTGGCCCCGATGGTGCGAGTGCTGTCAGTAATGGCAGACTCGGGCGATTTCATGCGGAAATTGGTGATGCTGGCGCCCAGTGCATTGGGGCGGAATTGCAGCGCGAACGCGCCAAGGTTGTCGCTGCCAACACTGAGCTCATCGGTTTTGAAATCGAACGCCGGCAACTTGGTGGGATCAAGATCCTTCAGCGGATCTGCTTCCTCCGGTGGATTCTTGATCTTTTTGTCCACCACCGGCCGTGGCGGCAGCCGCAAGTAGTTGAGTGCAATCTGCCAGGGTTTGCTGGTGTCATCCGCCAGCTCCAGCGTGCCCGACAGCAAGTCGTTGCGGGCACTGATGTTCCAGCTGTGTTCGGGATGCCGCACCACCACATTGACCTTGCTGAAATTTTGGCCGGGCAGTTTGAGCTCGCCGATGTTCACGTCCACCAGCCGCAGATAGTCGGCCACTTGCCGGTCTTTGCCGCCGGCCTGGTTCATGACCTTGGCCACATTTTCCCAGGCACTGACATCAAGCGTGTCGAGGTCACCGCTGATCAACACACCGGGCGTATTGTTGTCGGCCTGACGCACATTGAAGTTGCGGTTGCGCTCACCCACGCTGATCTGGCCGCGCTGGATACCAGCGCTATCGAGCAGCAAGGAACCGGTGAGCAAATCGCGATAACGGAAGTCCATCGTCTGATTGGCCCCGGTGAAACTCAGCTCCAGCATCAGCGGGCTGCTTTGCTCTTTGGTCTTGTTGAGCGGCTCAGGCAGGCTGCTGCTGAGGCCGACAAGGTTGGATTCAATCAGCACGCTGGTTTCTTTTTCGGTGCCGTGCGGCACCGGCTCTATTTTGACCGTAGTCTTGTAAGCAATCTCTCCCTGCATGTAGTTGAACAGCTCACGCACAAACACCGGCTGGCCCGACCATTTCTGTAGCGCCGCCGCAGTGGCCTTGCTGGTGCCTTCAATGGTAATGGCCTGTTGCTCAGTGCCGGGGGATCGTGTGGTGATGACGGCTTTAAGCGGGCTGTCGAACAAACTGGCGCTCAGCTTGGCGGCTTGCAGGCCCTGCTTGCTGCTGTAGGAAATTTCACCATCGATCTTCTTGAGTTGCAGATCGAAATCGGCCATGTCGAGTTCGCTGTTGTGCGTGAGCGTATTCACACTCACCAGCGGCGGCTTGTTGTGGTCGTGCAAATCAACGCCAATGCCGACATTGAGCGCGATATTGCCGGAGGCAGCCCACTTGTCCATGAACGCACCAATGGTCTGATGCACTGGACTATTGCGCAGGAAGTCGATACCAAGGGCGGTGGTCGTGTTGGCAGTGACGGTCACCGCCAGCACCTGTGTGTCCTTGACCGGCCTGATGCTGGCTTGGGCACGATCCACTGCGATGCCGGCGATGCTGCCGCTGTCGGCAATCACATCAATGTTGTTGTTGCTCTGCACCACGGTGCCGTTGACTTTGCTCAGCTCCGGCCAGCTGGGCAGAAAAGCGAGCTGGCCATCGTGCACGCGATACCAGGAGCCAACAAAAGTATCGTTTTCGGGTGCGTTTTCACCGGTGACGGTGTGCAATACAAAAGCGCTTTCCCCCAGCTCTCCACCTTTGAGAGCATCACGCAACCAGCCCATGGTTTCGTGCACACTGGCCAGGGTTGGCAAGTAATCCGGCGCCAGCGCCACATTCATGCGGTTCATGCCGATCTGCAAACTGAATTCGTTGCTCCAGATGCCCTTGCTGTCGCGCTGGTTGTGCACATCGAAACTGACACGCCCGTTGAGATCGGCATTTTCCACGTCAATGAAATTGCTGCGCACTTTGACTTCATCAGGTGCAGCCTGCCAGCTGACGCGGGCGTTGACCTTGTCATAGTGCCAGGGCCGTTCAAACAACAGCGGCAAATGCAGCGTGAAGTCGCGCGAGTCCACTTCCACGAAACCTTCGGCAGCGGTGGCTTCAACATATCCGTTGATGCCGCGGCCGGCCGGCGCATGTTGCCAGGCGTTGACGGCCACGTTGTCGAGATTGCCGCGCAAACGGAACACTTGCGGATAAGAGCCGTCGATGGCGGTTTCAACAGCGGCATTACGCAACATGCCGCGCGCAGACAATGTCTCCAGCGCGCTTTGCGCCGCTGCCGGCATCGGCAGGCTGCTGGTGAGCAGCTGACTCACCATGGCCAGATTGAGTTCAGTGGTCTGCACATGCCAGCGCGGCGCAGGGTCATGGGTAGTGAGCAATTGCAGTTTGCCCAAGCTCCAACTTTGGTTGTGGGAGTCAAAGCCAACATCCTGCACTCGCACATTCCAGTCAGCGGCTACTGCCGGGTCACCATAGACCGGACGCGCCGACATCTTCAAGCCTGCGTGTTGCAAATCCAGCTGATGCACTTTGTCGCTGTGCACTGCCTTGGCATTGACGTCGAGCAGCTCGGCCGAGAAATTCTGGATGCCGTTGCTGTCGATATCGACCCAGAAACGGCCTTGCCCCTGCAGTTGCTGCCATTGCCAGCTGGCCGGCAACTGCGCCTGCAACAACGGCAACAGATCAACCTGTTCGGTGTCGAGCCAGGCGGATGCAGCAAAACTGCGGCGCGGATCACCACGCAACTGCACCACCATGCGGGCCGGCGCGCGCTGCTCGTTCAGGCGCAACTGCAGCTGCATATCGTGATTGGAGAACCTGTTTTCGATATTGAGGATGACGGAGCCCAGCGTAATCTGCTCCCCGCCAATACGCTGCAACACCACGCGGCCTTCGTTAAGCGTGAATACTTTGGTGTTGAGCAGGAAATCAATGAGCGGGTCGTTGCTACCACTCTGGCTGGGCACACCACTCAAGGTCCATCGGCCGTCTTGCTGTTCCTGCAAGATAACTGACACCTTGGCAACACTGATGCGTGATACCACATACTGCCGCGCCAACAGTGAGGCTGGCACATCCACCACCAGCTCAACGCGATCAATCGTGTGTTGCTGCGCAGGGTTGGCAGCATCGCCAATGCGCAAATCATGGATGACCAGACTGGGGCCGAAACGGAACCACGCACCTTTGATGTCGCCCAGTGTGACAGGCGCACCAATGGCAGCAGCCAGCTGCATCTCGATCACGTCCTTGCGGGTTGCCACCAGCGGCATCAGCAAGCGACCGAGCGTCACATACGCCGTAAGCGCAAACAGCAGCAACAAGCCAATATGCTTGAAGCGGCGCAGTACGCGTAACGGCAGTGGTTTCACGACATCACCACGTCGAACTGCTCATTGTTGTAGGACGCTTCCACTTTGACGCCGATGCGCTTGCCGGTGATCTGTTCGAGATCAAGCACGGTGGCAGACTCTTCATCCAGCAAACGATCAACCACCTTCTGCGACGCAATCACAAACAACGCACGGTTTTCATAAGCGCGCGCCACCCGCACAATTTCGCGGAAGATGTCGTAGCACACGGTTTCCACGGCCTTGATGCTGCCACGGCCCTGGCACACCGAGCATTCAGTGCACAGCATCTGGCGCAGACTTTCGCGCGTGCGTTTACGCGTCATCTCCACCAGACCCAGTTCTGACATCGGTGAAATACGCGTGCGGGCCGGATCTTTCTCCAGCGCCTTGGCCAGTGTGCGCAGCACTTGCCGCTTGTGTTCTTCGTCCTGCATGTCGATGAAATCGATAATGATGATGCCGCCGATATTGCGCACCTTGAGCTGGCGCGCGATGGCTTTGGCAGCTTCGACATTGGTCTTGTAAATGGTTTCTTCCTGGTTGTGATTGCCCAGGAAAGCGCCGGTGTTGATGTCGATGGTGGTCATGGCTTCATTCTGGTCGATCACCAGATTGCCGCCGCTTTTGAGCTTGACGGTACGACACAGCGCCTTCTGGATTTCATCTTCAATGCCGAACACATCGAACAAGGGGCGCTCACCCTGATAGAACTCAATGTTGTTGGCAATTTCGGGAATGAAGTCATGCGCGAACTTGAGAATCTCGTCACGCACCTTGGCATCGTCAATGCGAATGCGCTCCACTTGCGGCGTCATCAGGTCACGCATCGCGCGCACATAGAGCACGAGGTCGTTGTAGATGGTCTGGATACCGCCCTGGGCCTTGCATTCACTGATTCGACGCTCCACCGTTTGCCACATGCGGCGCAGAAAACGGATGTCAGCGCCCAGCTCACTCTCGCTCACCCCTTCAGCCGCAGTACGCAGGATGAAGCCGCACTGGTCGAGCACTTCGGCTTCCTTGACGGCAACGTCAAGCGCGGCCAGCAAGCGGTCACGCTCGGGTTCATTCTCAATGCGCTGCGAAATGCCGAGGTGGCGGTTATGCGGCATGCACACCAGATAGCGTGAGGCGATCGACAGAAAAGTCGTGAGCCGCGCGCCCTTGCTGGCAATTGGTTCCTTCGCCACTTGCACCACCAGATACTGCCCTTCCCTCACCAGCATATCGATGGTTTGCGTTGGCTGCGGCACCAGTTCATAACCGTCGGGACCGCTTACCATGATGTCGGCTGCGTGAATAAACCCGGCTTTTTCCAGACCAATGTCAACAAAGGCCGCCTGCATGCCCGGCATCACGCGCACCACTTTGCCGAGGTAAATATTGCCAACCGGACCACGCCGGTTGTTGCGCTCGATATAGATCTGCTGCAACAGCCCCTGCTCGATAAGGGCCACCCGCGTCTCGCTCGGACTGGCATTGATCAGGATTTCAACACTCATGCACTGCAACCTTTCAACAGGGAAATACCGGAAATACCAAAACGTTCCAGCAAGCTGGCGGTTTCAAACAGCGGCAAACCCACCACGTTGCTGTAACTGCCACTCACACGATCCACAAACAAGGCCGCCTTGCCTTGAATGCCATAGCCACCCGACTTGTCCTGCGGCTCGCCGCTTGCCCAATAAGCATCAATTTCGTCCACTGTCAGCTGCCGGAAACTTACTTCAGTACTGACAACGCTTTGCTGCAGTTGTTCCCCGTGCAGCACCGCGATGGCGGTGAGCACCTGATGCGTACGCGCCGACAACAGGCCCAGCATCGCGCGCGCCTCCATCAGCGTGGCGGGCTTGCCCAGCACCTTGCCGTCACATACCACGGTGGTGTCTGCCGCCAGCACCGGCAGTGCAAGCAAACGACTGCTGTCACGCCAACCTGCCTCCGCCTTCTGTCTGGCCAGCCTTTGCACATAAGGCAAGGCAGCCTCACCGGTGAGCACACTTTCATCGATATGCTGAGGCAACAACAGGTGAGGCAAGCCAATCTGCAACAACAGCTCCCGCCGCCTGGGTGAAGCAGAAGCCAAATAAAGCCGGGGAGCCGGGGATGAGGACAAACCTAACCTCGTCTGCCTAAGCACTGGTCGCCTAAGCACTTGTAGTAAGCACTTGTAGAGAGTGCAGTTGAACATAAAGCGGGCCCGAATACTGTCCGGTATCGCACCGGCTTCCAACAGACCACACCTGGATGAACAGGCATTATCCCTGATAGGTTACCGGCACACTATCGCGTTGATTCCGCGCCTTGGCATTGACATGAACCATGGCTGAATACGGCTATACTGCCGCACCATGACGACCCTCACCTACAAGCAAAAACCGCTGCCGCTGAAGCCGCATGAAACCGTGCTGGACTGTCTGCTGCGCCACGGCGTTGCGCTGCCCTATGCCTGCAAGGCTGGCATGTGTCAGGCCTGTCTGGTGAAGGCGGTTGGTTGCACCGCCAGCGAAGAATCCCGCAAGTGGATCAAGCCTGCCCTGCAAGCGCGTGGTTACACCTTGGCCTGTCAGTGGGTAAGCGACACCGACATCAGTGCCGAGTTGCCTGAGCTGGCCGATTTCGCGGTGGCGTCTACTATCGCCAGCTTACGTCAGCTCAACGCGCAAGTGCTGCAGGTCATACTCGAGATTGCCGACCCGCGCAGCATGTTTGCCTATCGCCCCGGCCAGTATCTGACCGCCACCAATCCGCTGGGCGTGGCGCGTGCCTATTCCATTGCCAATGATTTTGCCGTGGACGGGTTTGTGGAGCTGCATATTGCCGCCACCAGTCACGGCGAATTCACGCGTTGGCTGTTTGGCATGGCCAAAGTGGGCGATCAGCTCTATTTGCGCGGCCCCACCGGCAACTGCTTTTACGATGTGCGTGATGACGGTGACCAACCCCTGCTGCTGGCCGGCACCGGCACCGGGCTGGCACCATTGCTTGGTATTGTCAGCGATGCGTTGCGGCAAAAACATGCGCAAGTGATCCATCTCTATCACGGTGGCCGCAGCGTCGATCAGCTTTATCTGACGGATGAATTGCAGGAATTGGCCCGCGCCAATCCCCACTTCCATTACCACCCTTGCGTGATGGAAGCAGACTCGAAAACGCCCTTGACGCTGCAAACAGGCCGGCTGGAACAGGTGCTGGTGCAGGATATGGCTAAAGCAAAGCTGGCAACCTACCGTATTTATCTGTGTGGAGCGCCGGCGTTTGTGCATGGCCTGCGCAAAAAGCTCTATTTGCAAGGAGCGCGCTCTGAGCATATTCACTGTGATCCCTTTACAGAGCGCACTGTTGTCGCCGACTGACATCAGCAGCAAGCAACCCCAGAGGCACGTGCATGAACAGTTTGGTTCGACTCAGCGACAGTTTCTTTTCGACGATGGCAACGCTGCTGGCCAACGGTTTCATCATTGCCGTTGGCGTCATGTTCGCGCTGGCAGTGTTCTACTACATCATTGACGTTACCCAAACCCAGCACACCATCCGCCGCAACTATCCGCTGATCGGCCGTTTCCGCTATTTGTTCGAACGCCTCGGCGAATTTTTCCGCCAGTATTTTTTCTCGATGGATCGCGAAGAGCTGCCGTTCAACCGCGCACAGCGCTCGTGGGTTTATCGTGCCGCCAAGAATCTCGACAACACCCAGCCGTTCGGCTCCACGCGCGACAACGACCGCAGCGGCCACATCATTTTCGTCAACGCCGGCTTTGCAGTTCTCGATGAAGAAGCCACCACGCCGGAAACCATCGTATTCGGCCCGCACTGCCGTGAGCCTTATCGCAGCAACTCGTTGTTCAATATTTCCGGCATGAGCTTCGGCGCCATTTCCAAACCGGCGGTGCAGGCACTCTCGCGTGGTGCAGCGATGGCCGGTTGCTGGATGTGCACCGGCGAAGGTGCGTTATCCGAATTTCATCTCGAAGGCGGCTGCGACATCATCTTCCAGATTGGCACTGCCAAATACGGCGTGCGCGATGAGCAGGGTAATTACTCGCTGGCCAAGCTGAAGGACGTGACCGGCAAACCACAGGTGAAGATGATCGAACTCAAACTGGCGCAGGGCGCCAAGCCCGGCAAGGGCGGCATCCTGCCGGGCGTGAAGGTGACACCGGAAATTGCCCGCATTCGCGGCATCCCCATCGGCGAAGCATCGATCAGCCCCAATCGCCACACCGACATCGCCAACAATGTGGAACTGCTGGAACGCATCAATTGGCTGCGCGAATTCACTGGCAAACCGGTGGGCATCAAGACCGTGCTTGGCGATGAGAGCTGGATAGAGGATCTGCTGCAAACGATTAATGCCCAGGGTGTGGAACGCGCACCGGACTTCATCACGCTCGACAGTGCCGATGGCGGCACTGGCGCAGCACCGATGACATTGATGGACGATGTCGGCCTGGGCATTCACGAATCACTGCCGCTGTTGGTCGACAAACTGCTCGAACACGGCCTGCGTGACCGCATCAAAGTGATCTGCTCCGGCAAATTGATCAACCCGGCTGACGTCGCATGGGCACTGTGTGTGGGTGCCGATGCCATCAACAATGCACGCGGCTTCATGTTCTCGCTCGGCTGCATTCAGGCCATGCAGTGCAACAAAAACACCTGCCCCACCGGCATCACCACCCACGACCCGAAACTGCAGCGTGGCCTCGTTACCAGTGACAAGGCCGAGCGTGTCGCCAACTACCAGCGCAATATGATCAAGGAAATCAGCATCATTGCGCATTCATGCGGCGTGCCCAATCCACGCCATCTGAAACGCAAACACGCCCGCATGGTGTCAACCAGCAGCTCCAGCATCAGTCTGGTGAATTACTACGGCCAGCACGACCCTTCAAAGTGACGGCACAAAGTACCGGCAAAAAGGCAGTTTTCCGGCAAGGATGTGATAGATTGGATTTGGTCGATATCAAAGTGCCTGCATGACAGGGCGTGTCAGCATGGAACTGTTTCGAATAAAAACTGGCTCCAGGGGTGGATATGCCAAGTTCTGACAGAAAGCAGCTTGTTGTCCGCAGTTTGCTGCTTGCATTGATCTACTTCCTGCTATCGATAGCAGGGAGATTCCTGGCCTTGCCGCCCGGCTTTGCATCGCCGGTCTGGCCTGCTGCCGGCATTGCAGCCAGTGCGCTGCTCATCTGGGGTTTGCGTTGCTGGCCCGGCATTTTGCTGGGTTCGTGCTTGTACAACATGTGGCTGAGTTATCAAACCAGCAACGGCCTGTTGCTGCTTACCCCCGTGCTGATCGGGACCGGCGCCACCTTGCAAGCGCTGGTCGCGGCAAGAGCCGGCTCACGTTTTCTGGAAGGCCCCAGCCCCTTTTCCAGCCAGACCGACGCTTTCAGTTTTCTGCTGCTAACCGGCCCGGCTGCTTGCCTCATCTCGTCCACCCTTGGTGTAAGCACGCTGGTCATGCTGGACTTGCTGCCGCGCGTCAACTTGCTCAATCAATGGGTCACATGGTGGTCTGGCGACACCTTGGGGGTGTTGTTGTTCATGCCGTTGGTATTCATTGCGTCGATCAGAACCCGTTACCGCCAAACCATCCCCTTGTGGTCGACCCTGCTGCCGCTTTGCATCATTGCAGTGCTCGTCATCGGCAGCCTGCTGTGGCTGGACAATTTTGCCGAAGCACTGCAACTCAATACCCTGCTCTACAAGCTGGCGCTTGGCTTGATCAGCGTCACACTGACGCTGATGATGGTGGCCAGTCTTGTCTCAACCACCGGCAGGCAAGTCAGCATTGCCGAAGAAGTGGAACGCCGGAAAAAGGTCGAAAAGGCCCTGCTGGAAAACCAGACCTTTTTGACTGAGGCCGAAAAGCTGGCCCAGGTCAGTGGCTGGCGTATCGATGTGGACACCATGACATTTGAATCAACGCCCGCGATAAGCCGGATGTTTGATTTCCCCGAAGGCCACAAAATGACCATGGGAGAAATCAATAGCTATCAGAAGCCTGAATCCCTGCAAGTGCTGCTGGCGGCAACACAGAAAGCCATTGAAACGGGCGCCCCTTTTGACATGGAACTGGAAGCAGTGACCTCCAAAGGGCGTAACGTATGGATGCAAGTCTATGGCAGGGCCGAATACGAAAACGGCAAAGTGGCAAGACTTCATGGCGCCACCCAGAACATTACCCAACGCCGCATGGCGGAATATCAAAACAATCGCTCACTGCGGTTGCAGGCCATAGGCACGCTGTCCGGCGGCATTGCCCATGACCTCAACAATACGCTGACTCCCATCCTGTTGCTGATGGACGTGCTCAAGGCGGAATTCCCCGAAAAAGCCGGGGAATTGCTGCTGATTGAACAAAGCGCCCAGCATGCTGCAGGCATGGTCAAACACCTGCTTACGTTTGCCAAAGGTGCCGAGGCAAGCCACAGCGTGTTATCAGTCAATCAGCTCTTGCTGGAACTTACACAACTCATCAGCAGGATCTTCCCCAAAAACATCAAGATCGGCTTTGAGTGCCCCAACCAGCTGCCGTCGATACTGGGAGATCGCACTTTGCTGCATCAGGTGTTGCTGAATATTTGTGTCAACGCGCGCGATGCCATGCCCAATGGCGGCGAAATTTTGGTCAAAGCAACAGTCATGGAAATAGCAGACACGTCAGGCAGCTTCATTCCCGAAGCCAAAAACGGCCAGCACGTGTGCATTCAGGTCAACGATACCGGCAGTGGTAT
Source organism: Gammaproteobacteria bacterium (assembly GCA_947377625.1). Lineage (GTDB taxonomy): Bacteria > Pseudomonadota > Gammaproteobacteria > Pseudomonadales > Pseudohongiellaceae > CAILUG01. The sequence continues at coordinate 18,914 of CANCGR010000003.1, forward strand.
TTCACCGGAGGTTATGGCCCGGATTTTCGATCCTTTTTTCACGACCAAAGGCACCGAGAAAGGCGCGGGGCTCGGTTTGTCCACCGCGCTGGGCATCATCCGCAGCCATCAGGGCTTTATGAAAGTGGATTCAACACCAGGCGCAGGCACTCACTTCCACTTGTACTTTCCGATAGCACAGCCAGCGGCTCCTGAAAAAGATCCGAGCCCGCAACGTCCAATTCCGGCATTCAGCGGCAAGCTGTTGTTTGTTGACGACGATGCGCCCTTGCGCCAAATGGCATTCAGCGTGTTGTCTTTGCTTGGTTTCACACCAATCATCGCTGCCAACGGCGCCGAGGCGTTGGACATCCTGAACGGACCGGAGGCTGCCGATATCAGGCTGATCATTACTGACCTGCACATGCCGGACATGGATGGCTATGAGCTGGTAACGCATGTTCGCCAGCACATGGCAGCGATTCCCATCATTATCTGCAGCGGATTTCTGGAAGACGAGGTAGCAGAGCAGTTCAAACAGCTGGGAGTCACCGTACGCGTGGACAAACCCTTCCGGCGGCAAAACCTGCAAACGGCAATTGCCGCTGCTCTGGCAACGGCATGAGAGATGGCTTCACGCCGCGGTGGTTGTTACACCTTGTCGAAATAGCGTAATTTTTTCGCCGACAGTTTGCTGCAGCGCTGTTTGCATCGAAGGTGAGGGGAACGGCAGCACTTTCAAAAACAACTCGGCTGACGCGATGCGCTTGTCGGTTTCGATCAAGCCTTTGGTGAGAAAATAGCCACTGCCGGTGTGTGTGATGGTGGCAGAAATTTTTACCGTCTGCGCTGGCGAGAGGAAACCGTAGAATTTTGCGGATTTGATCGAGACCAGATAAACCATGTTGCCGAAGCCGTGGTCCATGAAATACAAAAAGCCGGAGGCTTGCGCTATTGCCTCCACCATCAATACACCGGGAAGAATCGGGTTGCCGGGAAAGTGCCCCTGAAACACCGGAGCATCATCAGGTAACCGGCTTTGGCAGGTTATGGTCTTTCCTTGATCGTAAGCAGTAATTTCATCAATGAACTGGTTTTGTTCAATATTCATGCGGCTTTTTTCACGCTGCGATCAGCCCATGGATATTCTCTACAAACACCGACATGCGGTAATTGTCTTTCGCTGCCGCGGCACCGCTGGCTGACGCTTTCTGCATCCACTCTTCCATCGGAATCTTGATGTCGAATTTGTCTTCGATCTCGAATACCACTACCAGAAAATCCACGCTCTCAATGCCGATGTCGGCCATAAGGTTGTCGTCAGGCTTGATCTCGCTGATGCCTTTATCACCCAGATTGCACTGCTCGATGATGATCGCTTCCACAGCCTTGTAGACTGCATCCTTGGTGATATTTTCTGCCATAACTACCTCACAACAATTTGCAAATCAAAATGGAATGCATGCACTTGGCAAAACTACGCAACGTTTCCCCTGTCGTCAACGCATCGGGTTCAGGTGGTTCTGCGCTGCGAGCGTTAATATAGGTTGGTGCTTGGCGTGGTTTCGCTTACGATTTGCCAAGTCGTCCTTCTTGCACCCCCTTCGGACCTACCCCCTCCATGAGTGTTGATCACTACAACAGCGAACCTTTGATTCTGATTGTTGAAGATGAAGCCGAAATTGCCGAAATAATAGAAGTCTATCTGCGTCAGGACGGCTTCAAAACCCTGCATGCCGGCGACGGGCAAAAAGGCATGCAATTCTTCACCAAGCAAAAACCTGATCTGGTGATCCTGGACATTCGCCTGCCCGGCCAGAACGGGCTCGACATACTTCAATCCATTCGTGCCCAAGGCACCACGCCGGTGATCATGCTGACGGCGTTGACGGATGATGTGAACAAATTGCTGGGGCTGCGCTTGGGTGCCGATGATTACATCACGAAACCCTTCAACCCGTCCGAACTGGTTGCGCGGGTGCGCGCAGTGTTGCGGCGCACCATTGTCAGTGTGCAATCCCCCACTTCCAACACACAAGTTGGGCGCCTGTCGATTGACCACAACGCTTACGTGGCCTCGTGGATGGACGACAACGGCAAAAATGAAGTGCTGCCGCTTACCCTCACCGAATTCCGCATCCTGGCGTTTATGGCACGCCATCCCAAGCGCTGCTTCAGTCGCTACGAATTGATTGAAGCGTGCCTGCCAGAGAGCGATGCCCTCGACCGCGTGGTTGATTCGCACCTTTCCAAGCTACGGCGCAAATTGCAGGATGCCGGCTGTGAAGGCTTCATTGAAACGGTACGCAGAGTCGGATACAGGTTATGGCCGGAGCATTGAACAAGGTATGGGTACGCTTCGGCATCTACATGGCGCTGGTCATGTTGCTGACCATGGGCATTATTGTCGGGTTTTTCTTCTGGAATGCGCAGCGGCAGCAGCGGGAATTTCTGGCTACCTTGCCACCGGAAGTGCGCGTTGAACTGACGCAACTGATTCGTTCCGGCCAGCAAAACAGCCCGGCCGCAGTCAAGATCTACACGCAATACGCGCCCGCACAACCGCAAGACATGCGCGAGCAAATTTATCTGGGCCTGGTTGCCATCATATTTCTCGGCTTGATTGCCGCCTTCATGTCGGCGCGCGTATTTGTGCGGCCACTGTCTTCGGTTATCGCTGCCGCGATAAGAGTGTCGCAAGGCGATCTGACCGTGCGCGCGCAAGCCTCCAACACCAGTGGCGAGCTGACGGAACTGATCGTAAATTTCAATTTCATGGCCGACTCACTCGAGCGCCTGGAACGCGAGCGCCGCGAAACCGCAGCAGCCTTGTCGCACGAACTGCGTACACCCTTGACGATTTTGCAAGGACGCCTGCACGCACTGTGTGATGAAGTGATTCCCGCCAGCAAAACCGAATTTCTGCGCTTGCTGGATCACACCGAGCACTTGGTGCGACTGGTGGATGACATGCACACCATGTCATTGGTCGAAGCCAGTCGTCTGTCACTGAATTGCACTTATGTAGAACTCGGCGCGTTTATCCATGAAATAGTGCCGTTCTATGCGCATCGCGCCAAAGGCTATGGCGTGGAGATCGAACTGCACGCCGAAACAGTGTTTGTGAATTGCGACAAGGATCGCTTGCGGCAAGTGCTGGCCAACTTGATTGAAAACACGTTGCATTACGCAGCCAGTGGCGGCGTGCTGGAGATCAAGGTTTCGCAGGAGGGCAACCATGCGGTGCTGGAGTTAAGTGATCGGGGGTCTGGCTTTGCCGACGGTGAAATTGAGTGGGTGTTTAATCCGTTCTTCCGTGGTGGCAAATCATCGGCCAAGGGCAAGCCTGGCTCAGGGCTGGGGCTTTCGATTGTGCAGAGCATTATCAAGCAGCATAACGGAATTATTCAGGTGTCGAACCGGCCTGAGGGTGGGGCTTGTTTCAGGATGCTGTTGCCGCTGGCTGAAAATACCTAGTTTTCTCGGCTCTTTTCTTGTTTTTTCTCGCTCGTCGCAGTCGGTCTTCGCCATGAAGATTACGGGGACCCGCCGTGAATACATCCGTGTAGGCTAACTTCGGCCATCCATGGCCGAAGACGTCCCCTTCATCTTCATGGCGAAGACCTCTTTCGAATGCACTGGGACATTCGGTGGCTCCAGTGAGAAAGTTCCAAGATGATTTTAGGAATATGTGCTGACAAACTTACTTTGGAATCTCATTCACTTACCGGTGCT
>CANCGR010000004.1 GCA_947377625.1 Gammaproteobacteria bacterium
CCGATGCCGTTCTACTTGCATGAAATCAAGGCCCGCTATCAGCTGTTGAATGACAACCTGCTCGATCTGTCGCATCTGGCGTTTTTGCACGCCAGCAGCATTGGCGTGATGGCCAACGCCATTGTGCCGGAAGAATTGACCGAAGAGCCGCCTCGCATCATGCGCAGCCGGCGCCACATGAAGAACTGCCCGGCGCCGCCGGTGGTAAAGACTACGTTCGGATATGAAGGATTGATCGATCAGGTCAACGGCATGGATTTTTACGCACCGGGTTTGCACGCCGGTTTTGCCGACATGTTTTATCCGGAAGGCCATGTAGAGGCTGGCAAATTGCTGCGCAAAGCGCAGGTGTTCCATGCAGTAACGCCGGCTACCAACCACAGTTGCTATTACTTCTTCAGCATGGCATCCGACAATATTGAACAACTGGAAGTAATGAAGGAATACTTGAAGCAGACGGTAGCGGAAGATATCGATGCATCAGAAGCCATCGAGCACATGCTCAGCATTCACGGTGAACCGACACGCGAAGTGGTGAAGTTCAGTGATCGCAACACCGTGCGGGGGCGCCTGTTGCTGCAGAAGTTGATGGAAGCAGAACGCTAGCCAGCAAGCAACGCAGCGCTGTACAACACCTGGTACTGTGCGCCGCCAGGCAAGGTAGTGGACTCATACAAATTCACCGCACTGATTTTGAGTTCACCCCAGTGCGTATCGCTCAACTGTCGCTGCCACTGCCGACTGTTGAACTGCGGTTTGTGTCCCAGACGGGCCAGCGTCAGGTGCGGACGAAACGGTTTGCTGTCAGCAGTGAAGCCAAACGACTCAAGCGCCAGTTCCAACTGTTGAGCCAAAGCTGATAGTGCAAGCTGAGCCTCCACACCCAGCCACAAAGCACCATGAAAACTGCCCGCACCTTGCAGCTTCAACGTGAAATTGCTGGTGCCAGCGCAAACCGTTTCCAGTATTTGCGCGAGCGGCTTGAGCAGCGCGGGTTGGCAAGAGCCGAGAAACTTCAAGGTGATATGCAGGTTTGCTGCAGGCACCACTCGCAAGCCGCTGCGCGGATCTTTGCTGGCCTCATGCAGCATTTGCAATTGCTGTGTAATCGCGTCAGAAGCGGTACAGGCGAGGCCGAAGAAAAGTCGCAAAGACTCTGGCGGAGTCGACACGTGAGCTGAGGTAGACTGGGACATTGTTTCAATCAGGGATCGTTGTGTTATGAAGGATACACGACTTGATCAGCTCAGCCGTATCTGTCTTGCCCTGCCGCAAGCCACGCGTGAGGACAAAGGCGATCATGCCAGCTTTCGTGTGAGCAACAAGGTGTTTGTATATTTCCTCAACAATCATCACGGGGATGGTATTGTGTCGGTGTGTTGTCGCAGTGCGCTGGGTGAAAATCTGGATCGTGTGCGGCGTGAGCCTGAACGTTTTTATCTTCCGGCTTATATCGGCCCGCGCGGCTGGTTTGGTTTGCGGCTTGATCGCGGTGTGATTGGTTGGGATGAGGTGGCCGCTATTGTGCGGCAAAGTTATTGTCTGGCAGCTCCGCGTACACTGGTGCGCGAGCTGGAAAAAAACAGCACTTGAGATCGAGTTATCGCCATGCCCCTGTCTCTGCCTGCTCTTCAACATGACTGCGCCGCCTGCAGCGGTTTGTGCTGTGTGGTGCTGCCGTTTGATGCGCAGCAAGGCTTTGGTTTTGACAAGGAAGCGCATACACCTTGCATGCATCTGCGCGATGATTTTGGTTGTGGCATTCACCAGGAACTCGATGCCAAAGGTTTTCGCGGTTGCATTCACTACAGCTGTCATGGTGCCGGCCAGCGGGTGACACGCCTGTTTGGCGAAAGCAACTGGCACAGCAATCCCGCCAAAGCATCCGAAATTTATAGCGTATTTACGCGTATGCAGAAACTGCATGAATTGTTGCGGTTGTTGCAGATTGCCGTTGCCACTGTCAGCAATGAACTGTGGCAAAAGCGTTTGCAGCGTGAGCAGGACCGGCTGGAACAGATGTGCAAGCAAGTCGAATTGCAAAACGCAGTGGATGTCGACGCTGCTGTCACTCTGACCTATACCTTGTTGCGTCAGCTAGCCACCGAACCCGCGATCGTGGCATTGCGCGATGCCAACACCACCCGAGGATGAACGATGCCATTCACAAACAAGACAACAGCAGTAGTAGCAATAACGGCGAGCCTGTTGCTGGCCGCGTGCGGCGGCAGCAGCAAGCAAGACAATAAAGCCAACAATCCTGACGACAAGGTTGCCGTGATGCCCGCCGAAAATCCTTTCTTTGCAGTCAGTACCCTGCCGCTGCGCTATCCGCACTTCGACCTGATCCACACGGAGCATTATCTGCCGGCGTTTGAAAAAGGCATGGTTGATCAGCTGGCTGAAATTGCCGACATCACCAGCCAAAGCGCAGAGCCCTCCTTTGCCAACACCATCGTGCCGCTGGAATTGTCAGGGCAATTGCTGAATCGGGTTTCCATCGTGTTTTTTGCCATGAGCTCGGCCGACACCAACGACAAGATCCAGGCTATCGAAACTGAAGTTGCCCCCAAGCTGTCGGCGCACAGCGACAAGGTGCTGCTCAATCCCAAACTGTTTGCGCGCATCAAGCAAGTCCATGAGCAACGCAGCAGCGCCGGGCTTGATGCTGAGTCGCTGCGACTGCTCGAAAAAAATTACCGGGACTTCGTGCGTGCCGGCGCGCTGCTCAATGCGCAGCAGCAGGAGCAGCTCAAAGTCATGAACAGTGAGCTGGCAGAGATCGGCACCAAGTTCAGCCAGAATGTGCTCAACGAAGTGAATGCGCATGCGGTCATTGTCGACAGCAAGGAAGAGCTGGCGGGTTTGACCGATGCCGAAATACAGGCGGCTGCTGATGCGGCAACCGCCCACAAGCAGCCGGGCAAATATGCGTTGGAGCTGGCCAACACATCGGGCCAGCCACTGTTGGCATCGCTCAGCAATCGCGCACTGCGTCAGCGCCTGATGGAGGCATCGCTGAGCCGTGGCAGCAGTGGCGGTGATTACGACACGCGTCAGTTGGTCAGCCGCACTGCGTTATTGCGCGCCCAGCGCGCGAAGTTGCTTGGCTATGCCAATCACGCGGCTTATCAACTGGAAGACCAGACTGCCCGCACCCCGGAGGCCGTCAACCAGCGGCTGGCATCGATGATCGTGCCGGCCATTCGTAACGCCAAACGTGAAGCCGAAGATCTGCAGAAGGCGATGCAAGCTGATGGCGTCAAGGCGCCACTTGCCGCATGGGACTGGGCCTATTACGCCGAGAAAGTACGCAAGCAACGCTACAGCTTCGATGAGTCGCAGCTGCGCCCTTATTTCGAGTTGAACAATGTGCTGAAAAAAGGCGTGTTCCATGCCGCCAACCAGATCTATGGTCTTACTTTTACTGAACGCTTCGATTTGCCTGTGTACCAGGCGGACGTGCGCGTGTTTGATGTGGCCGATGCCGATGGGTCACCACTGGGCATCTTCCTGCTTGACCCTTATGCGCGCGCCAGCAAGCAAGGCGGCGCGTGGATGAATGAGTATGTGATCCAGTCGGAGCTGATGGGAACCAAGGCCATCGTCGCCAATCATCTGAACATCCCCAAGCCGCCCCAAGGCGAGCCGGTGCTGATGACCTTCGATGAGGTGACCACGATGTTCCATGAGTTTGGCCATGGCCTGCACAGCTTGTTCAGCAAGGTGAATTATCAAACCCTGGCCGGCACCAACGTGCCGCGCGACTTCGTCGAGTATCCCTCACAAGTGAACGAGATGTGGGCCAGCTGGCCGCAAGTGTTGAAGAACTATGCGGTGCATTATCAAACTGGTCAGCCGATGCCGCAGGAGTTGTTGGACAAGGCACTCGCTGCACAAAAATTCAACCAGGGCTTTGCCACCAGCGAACAGTTGATGGCGACACTCACCGACATGGCGCTGCATCAATTGGCGCCGGAAGCAGTGCCGACTGCCGACAAGCTGATGCAATTCGAAGCCAGCGTGCTGACGGCCGCCGGTGCCAACCTGCCAATGCTGCCGCCGCGTTATTACCTGCCTTATTTCTCGCACAGCATGGGTGGCTACTCGGCCGGCTATTACGCTTATATCTGGAGCGAAGTGCTTGATGCCGACACTGTGGAGTGGTTCAAGCAAAACGGTGGTATGACGCGCGCCAACGGCCAGCATTTTCGCGACACCTTGCTGTCGCGCGGCAACAGCGAGGATGCAATGCAGTTGTTCGTGAAATTCCGTGGTGCGGAGCCGGATGTGAAACCCTTGCTGGAGCGTCGAGGCCTGAATTAAGACCTTACGCCGCCATCGACCTTGATGATTTGCCCGGTGACATAGCTGGCCTGCGCCAGAAACAGCACGGCATTGGCGATATCTTCCGGTGAGCCGAGTCTGCCCATGGCAGTGCGTGCCAGCGTCGCGGCTTGTTCTTCGCTATTCAGACCTCCTTCATATTCCGGCCACAGAATGGCGCCGGGGGCGATGCCATTGACGCGCACTTGTGGTGCCAGTTCGCGTGCCAGTGAGCGGGTCATGTTGGCGAGCGCGGCTTTGGCCATGGCGTAGGGAATGAACTGTGCGAGGCCGTAGCGCGAGGTGCTGTCGATGATGTTGACGACACTGCCGTGCGACGTGCGCAAGGAGGTGTGCAGATGCTGGCAGAGCAACAGGGGCGCACGCGCATTGCTGCCTAGCAGGTTGTCCCATTGGTCGGTAGTGATGGTGCCGAGCGGAGTCGGGTAGAAGGTGGAGGCGTTGTTGACCAACAGATCAATGCGGCCCCAGGCGACCAGCACGGCGTGCGCGAGTTGCTCAATGGCTGCCACATCCAGCAAGTCGGCCTGCACCAGGCGCACCGAGTCAGCACGCGCGGCATTCAGTTCATCAGCGAGCGCCACTGCCTGGTCATGCGAGCGATGATAGTGCAGCAGGATGCGATAGTCGGCTTGGTGCAGCCGTTTCACGATGCAGGCCCCGATGCGCACAGCAGCGCCGGTGACAAGGGCAACAGGTTTCACGCGAGAGACTCCAGCAGTTGTTCGATCGCCTTGATACGCGCCTGCCGGATTTCCAGACCAAGTTGTTCCTTGCTGAATTGTTGCGCCAGTGGGGCGACGTTCAAGGCGCGGGCAGTGGCCAGTGCCTGACGCAGCCGCCCGGCCTGCGGATAAGCGCGCAGCTCCAGCCCGAGCCGGCCCCGGGCATCGGCTTCACAGGCCAGCAGGAAGTGCTCGAAGCGTTGCGGTCGACGCAGCGCATCGCAACGTTCCAGCGTCAGAAACAAATCTTCGGCCTTGTGCTTCATGGCCTTGTGGCAGCGGGTGTGTTGACGACTGACGATGACAGCCAGCTCGCGGCAGTCATTGGGCACTCGCAATCGATCGCACACTTGTTCTATCAGCGCTACGCCGAGTTCTTCATGGCCGGTGTGGGCGGGCCACAACTCTTTGGGTGTAACGGCTTTGCCGAGATCGTGCACGAGCGCTGCAAAACGCACGGCCAGCTCAGTACTGAGTTTTACGGACTGCTCGGCCACCATCAAGGTATGCACGCCGGTATCAATTTCCGGGTGAAAGAATTCCGGTTGCGGCACGCCGAACAGATTTTCTATTTCCGGCAACAGCACTGCAAGTGCGCCACAGTCGCGCAGCACTTGCAGAAACACTTGCGGCGCTGCGGAGCACAAGGCGCGCTCAAATTCCTGCCACACGCGCTCGGCAGTCAGATGTTGCAGTTCGCCGGCATCGACCAGTGTGCGCATCAGCACCAGCGTTTCGGGTGCTACGGTAAAGCCGAGTGGAGAAAAGCGCGCAGCGAAACGGGCCACGCGCAGTACGCGTAACGGGTCTTCGGCAAACGCAGGCGACACATGCCGCAGCACACGATCTTGCAGATCGCGTTGGCCGCCGTAGGGATCAATGAGTTCGCCGTTGTCAGTCTGTGCAATGGCATTGATGGTGAGATCGCGCCGCAGCAAGTCTTGCTCAAGGGTGACATCGGGTGCGGCATAAACGGTGAAGCCGGTGTAGCCGCTGCCGCTTTTGCGTTCGGTGCGCGCCAGTGCATATTCCTGTTTGCTCTTGGGATGCAAAAACACCGGAAAATCACGGCCAATTTGCATATAACCCTGCTGGACAAGCTCGGCAGGCGTGGCGCCCACCACCACCCAATCAGTATCCTTGACTGGCAAACCCAGCAAACGATCACGCACTGCACCACCTACCTGATAGATCTTCATCGCAGCAATCCGCAAGTCTCAGGCGTCGGCACAGGTGACAGCAACACGTTCATGTTTTTCCAGATGCAGCAAAGTCAGGCAGCGCCCCCACACACAACCGGTATCAAGCCCGATAATGTTGGTGCGATTGGTAAGTCCGTCCAGTGTAGCCCAATGCCCGAACAGCAGCAGCTCATCGGGCGGCAGCTGCAGAAATTCAAACCACGGGCGGAAGCCGGGTGGTGCATTGCCGGCTTCGCTCTTTACGTTGAACTCAAGCTGGCCGGTGGGTGTGCAGAAACGCATGCGCGTCAGCACGTTGGTGATGACGCGCAAACGTTCGATGCCCGTCAGCGACGCGTCCCAGCGATCCGGCAAATCGCCGTACATGCCGCGCAGCAACTGCATGTAGTCGGGGCCGCGCAGCATCCTGCTGACTTCTTCACCCAAGGCCAGGGTAGTTGCTGCATTCCAGCCGGGTGCGATGCCGGCATGCACCAGCAAGACTTGGCGCGGGCCGGCATCGGTGGCGACGCTCTGTTGAAATGCCATCGGCAATTGGCGCACCCATGCGGCCAATTGTTTGCAGTCGGGTGCGGTTAACAGCGCTTGCAGGGTCTTGGTCTTGCCATCGGTTTTGGCTTTGCTGTGCACAGCCAGGAAATGCAAATCGTGATTGCCTTGCACGCCGGTGAAGGCAGAACCAAGACCATGCAGAAAGCGCAGGGTTTCCAGCGATTGCGGGCCACGGTTGATCAGGTCACCCACACTCCACAACTGGTCGCGTCCGCTGTGAAAGTCCACTTTTGCCAGCAAGCGTCGCAGTGGCTCGTAACATCCTTGAATATCGCCGACTACGTAGGTTGCCAAGCCAGCCTCGCCAGTGCTCAGTGCAGCATGTGGGGAACGGCCAGCACAAACAGCGGGATCGGCGCGTCGAACAAGTCGCCATCAGCATCCTGCATGGTGTAAGTGCCGTGCATATCGCCGATTTCCGTTTGCAGCACGGCGCCGCTGGAATACTGGTAGCTCTTGCCGGGTTCGATCAGTGGTTGCTGGCCCACCACGCCATTGCCGCGCACTTCTTCCACCTTGTTGTTCTGGTCGGTGATGATCCAGTGGCGGCTAAGCAAGCGCACCGGCATTGAGCGGTTGTTGGTGATGGTGATGGAATAGGAGAAAGCGTAGGAAGGTCGGCTGGGATCGGACTGGTGTTGCAGATATTGTGTTTTGACACGGATATCGATGCCGCAATCAAATGTGCCGAGCTTGCTCACGCCGATGGTCCGTCCTTATCTACAAGTAGAGCCAGTCTAACATAGTCATCCACGCTCAGATTCTCGGCCCTTAACCCGGTATCAATCGGCAATGCGGCCAATTGCGCGGCGCTGAATACTTCCTTGAGCGTGTTGCGCAAAGTCTTGCGGCGCTGGCTGAAGGCAGCTTTCACCACCAGTGCCAATGCGGCCGGGTGCACTGCTGCAAAGGGGCTGGGGCGGCGTGGTGTCAGTCTTACTATCGCCGAATCCACCTTGGGTCGGGGCGTAAAAGAACCGGGCGCGACCTTGAACAGTAATTCCACCTCACAGTAATACTGCATCATCACCGACAGCCGGCCATAGTCGCCGCTGCCTGGCCCTGCCGCGAGGCGTTGCACCACTTCGTATTGCAGCATGAACACCATGTCGTGAATGAGCGGATGGTGTTGCAGCAGATGAAACAGCAGCGGTGTGGAAATGTTGTAGGGCAGATTGCCAACGATGCGCAGGCTGGCCGGGCCTGGCGCCAGGGCAGCAAAGTCCACTTCCAGCACATCGTTCTCGATCAGTTCAAAGCCGGGATTGTCGGCATAGCGGGTGCGCAGCAAGGCGGCGAGATCGCGGTCTATCTCTATCGCGGTCAGTGCTCCGGCGGCAGCCAGCAGCGGTGCGGTAAGTGCGCCTTGGCCTGGGCCGATCTCTATCAGCTTTTGCCCAGGGCCTGGTGTAATCGCACACACTATCCGCGCAATCACATGCTCGTCGTGCAGGAAATTCTGGCCGAAGCGTTTGCGGGCTCTGTGGTGGTAGGTTTCTTGGTTGTCTGATGACACTGTTTTTATGCCTTGTTAATAGAGTTGCATTTCGTGCAGTCGGGCTTCGCCATGAAGATTACGGGGACCCGCCGTGAATACGTCCCCTCCATCTTCATGGCGAAGCCCTCTTCAACGTTCAGTTGCATACTGCGAAAACTTTAAATTTGGCTTTTAAGAATTACGCACTGCACTTGAGAGCTTGGTGTGGCGCATGGGGTGGAGCGACGTCTTTGGCCATGGATGGCCAAAGCAAGCCTGCATGGACGTACTCGTGGCGGTCGCGGAAAACCATGCGCCACGCCAAGCTGTGCTCAAAACAGTAGTTCATAACAAACCCTGAGCAGCAGCTAACGCAGCTTCCAAACTTCCACTCTCAGCTTTGCCAGTGCCAGCCAAGTCCAATGCAGTGCCATGGTCTACTGATGTGCGGATAAAAGGTAAGCCGAGCGTGTGATTCACCGCTTCACCAAAGCCCTGGTATTTCAGCACGGGCAAGCCTTGGTCGTGATACATCGCCAGCACGGCATCGGCGTTTTGCAAATGGCGCGGCGTGAATAAAGTGTCGGCGGGCAGCGGGCCTTGCAGTTGCATGCCTTCGGCGCGCAGCAGTGACAGCACGGGTTGGATAGTGTCGATTTCTTCGCGGCCGAGATGGCCGCTTTCGCCGGCGTGGGGGTTGAGGCCGGCCACCAGAATGCGGGGTGAAGCAATGCCGAATTTTTTCCGGAGGTCGTTGTGAAGAATGTGCAGCACTTCCTGCAGCAGCTCCATCGTGATGGCAGCGGGCACCGCAGAGAGAGGCAAATGCGTGGTGGCCAATGCTACGCGCAAGGTCGGCGTGCTCAACATCATCACTACGCGTTTGACCTGGCTTTGTTCGGCGAGAAATTCGGTGTGGCCGCTAAAGGCATAGCCTGCGTCATTGATGACGCTCTTTTGTACGGGGCCGGTGCACAGGGCTTTGAATTCGCCACGCAGGCAACCATCGACGGCGCGTTGCAGGGTTTGCATCACGTAGTGGCCGTTGGCGATTTGCAGCTGCCCGGCTTGTGCTGGTGTGTGCAGTGGCACCGAAAATACACGCAAGGTAGCTGGGGGCAGTGACTCAGGTTCAGCCTGGCCGGTTTCATAAGGCACGATGTGCAGCGGCAACTGCAGCTGCTGTGCACGTTGCAACAGCAGCGATGGATCGGCGATAACGACTATGTTGGCGGCCAGCAGACCCTTGCTGGCCAAGGCAATGCAAAGGTCTGGACCTATGCCGGCCGGCTCTCCGGGCGTCAGGGCCAACAAGGGGCGCATCAGTTGAGGGCGTTGGGTTTGATGTCGATGTAGTTGGTGTCGTGCAGTTCGGTTTCCCAGTTCAACAGCTCGGTTTCCATCTTGCGTTCGCCCAGAATCTGCATGGCCTGGTTGCGTTTGTTTTCTTCGGTGGCGTCCTGCACGCGACGATCCAATACCTGCACGATGTGCCAGCCGGTGGCAATCCTGAAGGGTTCGGTGATGGTGCCCACCGGGGTCTTGTGCACTACCGCCATGAAGTCATCCGGCAACATGCCGTCGTTGATCCACTCGAGGTCGCCGCCAGACACCATCGAGCTGGAGTCTTCGGTATTTTTGCGGGCGATGTCAGCAAAATCTTCGCCATTCTTGATGCGTTGATAGAGCTGCCTGATCAGTGCTTCCGATTGGGCCTCGGTGCGGATTTCATTGGGCTTGATCAGGATGTGGCGCACTTTTGACTGATCCAGTTTTAACGCCGAGCCACCGCGCGTTTCCAGCAATTTGACGATGTGGTAACCATTGGAACTGGTAAACGGCTTGCTGATCTGGCCTGCTTCCAGGGTAGGGACAACATCGGCGAACAAGGTCGGCAGCGCGTCTATCTTGCCCCAGCCCAGATCGCCACCGCTGACGGCCATGCCGAGAATTTCACGTGATGCGGCCAGTTGGCGAATATCGGTGCCGCTCTGGATCTGCTTGTAAAGCTGGTCGGCCAGCTCAGCGTGACGCGGGTCGTTGGGGTTGCCGGGAATCAGGATGTGGGCCACATGGAATTCAGGCGCAATGGCGGTGGAGCCGGCTTCCGAACGCAGGTAATTTTCGATTTCCTGCTTCGAGATCTTGACGCGACGTTTGACCGAGCCGCGCTGGAATTGGCTAACGGTGATTTCCTTGCGCAAGGCTTCGCGCGCGGCTTCATAGATGCCTTGCTGCTGCAAGGCTTTGGAATATTGCTCAAAAGTCAGTTTGTATTGCTGGGCCATGTTGGCCAGGGCTTCATTGAGCATGTTGTCGTCAACGCGCACACCGGCGCGTTTGGCCAGTTGCATCTCGAGGTTTTCCATAATCAATTGGTCAAGTATCTGCTTGCGGAACACATCCCGGGGCGGTTGCGCCGGTTTTTTCGGATCGGCAGCGAGGGTTTTCTGGATCTGGTCCCAGCGGGCGTCGAGCTCGCTTTTCAACACCACATCTTCGTTGACCACGGCAATGACCTGGTCAAGTGTGGCTTGCTGCTGGGCGAACAGCGCAGGTGCGAACTGACCCAATGCCAGCAGCAGCGTGCATTGCAGGCCGGCTTTGCAGCGGGCAGCAGTAAACGATGAAAAGAAGTTAGTTAAGTTCATTGTTGCGATCCTGGAATCCACTGATGCCGTTGTTCAAGATGCCACTGACATTGCCGCCCAGAATACTGCCCAGGCCTTTGAGTTCGAATTGTACAAATACTGCGTGGTTGTTGTCTTCGCGCCCGAAATACAACGCATGGTTGTCTATCCAGGAGCGGGCCACGAGCCGTACGCGCCAGCAGCAATTGCTGTATTCAATGCCGCCAATGCCTTCGAGTGTGCGGGTGTTGGAATAATCATAGTTCCAGCGCCCCACCACGTTCCAGTTGGCGACGATCGGCCATACTGCCGAAACATCGCTCTGTTTGATACGGCGATCAAGGCCGTTGACGAAGATCGGGGCCGGCATGTCGCGGTAACGCCAGGCCAAATTGATCAGATGGTTGCTGTCTTGCTGGTATTGCAGCTGCACGTTGCCAACATCGGCCCGGTTGGTGTGGCTGTCCCACTCCAGATACGAGCCGGTACGCCAGCGCTCCGACACCTGGTAACTCATTTCACCGGCCAGCGCCGATTGCCGCACCAGCACCGGCACGCCCGGGGTGCCCAGCAGGGCAACGCGGTGTGCAGCAAAACTCTGTATGCGGCCCACACTGACCAGTGCTTTTTCCTGACCTTGATCGTTGAACAGGCGTGAGGTGACGGCATAAGTCAGCTGGTTGGCGTCGCCGACCCGGTCTTTGCCACTGAAACGGTCATCACGGAACAATTGGTTGAAACTGAAGGTCAGCTCGCTGGTGTCAAACAGCGGAATCTGGCTCTGGTCCTTGTATTGGTTGTTGAGGTAATACAAGCGTGGTTCCAGCGTTTGCCTGAAATGGGTGCCGCCAATGGTGCTGTCGCGCTCAAAAATCAGGCCGGCATCGATGTTGGCGCTGGCGATCCCTCGTGAGGGCGAATCAGAGGTAAGCAGCGCCTGATCCTTGAGCGACCAGTCGGCATACTTGTATTTCAGCGTCGGGATGAACCACGAGTAGGCCGTGGTCAACGGCAGACTCAATTCAGGGGTAATGGCCAGGCGCGAGCCGGTCACCAGCGCGCCATTGGCAATGTCAGCTTTGCTGAATTTCGATAGATCGAAATTGCGATCAAACACGGTGTATTCCGAATTCACCCCGTATTGCAGGCCGAACGGCAGCCAGTACAAACCATCCAGTTTGATCCTCGGCTGGGTACGGTAAGGTTCGTGCAGCGACGATACCGAGGGGTCGATCAGCTGCAGGTTCTCGGTGGAAACGCTGAAATCCCAATGGCGGTCACGGTAGTTGATGCTGGCATTACGATAGAGATAGCTCTGGGTGGTCGAGCTGAGACCATCGCGGCCGAAGTCGCGGAAGAAATCCTGGTCGCTGACCGCGCGATAGTTGATGCCGGCCGTCCAGCCCGCACCCAGATCGGCGCCAAACTTGTATTTGGTCGACCAGCGGTTGGGTGTGGGCGGGCTGTTGCTGCCGGGCTGATACACCGTAAGCGGATCGAAGGTCTGGTCACCGTGCAGATATTCCACATCGAGTTGCTGGGCGAACGTCGCGCCCAGATAGCGGGTTTCGGCACCGAACATCACGCCACGATTGGTTTGCAAGCGCGGGGTGATGGTTGCATCAATATTGGGGGCCAGATTCAGGTAAAACGGCGCTGCCACATCGAAGCCGCCGTAGCGCCTGGAGCCGAGCACCGGCGCCAGAAATCCGGTAGCGCGCTCATCGTTGATCGGAAACCTGATCCACGGCAGATACATCACCGGAATATCCTTGATGCGCAGCGTAAGGTCACGTGCAGTGCCAATGCCACGGTCGCGATCCAGCACGATGCGTTCGCCGGCAAGCTCCCAGGCATTGTCACCAGGTTCGCAACGGGTGAACACACCATTGTCGATCGTGATGATGCCGCCCACTTCCTTGTAAACAATTTTGTCGGCGTGGCCGCGCACCGCGCTGGTATGCAGCAGGTAACTCGCGCTGATCAGCTGACTGATTTTGCTGACACCATCGACGGTCACACTCGCGCCGGTGAGCAACATGCCTTTCTGGCGCAGCACAATGTTGGAGCTGGCGGTGAGCAACTGTTTTTTATCGTCGTACGAGCCGCGATCAGCGGTAAGCCTGAGCGCGCCCTGCTGAATAAAAATTTTGCCGTTGATTTCGGTCAGGCCCTTGGGGTCGGTAGCAATGTTGGTGCCGTCGATATTCACATTGTCGGGATTGCCAGTGGCTTGCGGCGCCGGCGGTTCCACATAAAGCCCGCAACAGGCCTGAGGTACCTGGGCTTTTTGTGCCTCCGACAGATCAGCGAGTTTGACCCAGTCCATGTCTGCGGCTACTTGCGGCAAGATGGCCGGTTGCGCCAGCACAGCACTGCCCGCGCACAGGCTGGAAGCCAGCACAAGTGCACTCAACAAGGGTTTCCTGAGCAGGGGAAACGGGGCAGGGGATAACGGGGTCACTACAACATTCCGGAAAGGGTGGGGCATAATGCCAAGAACCGGGGCATTCTAGCCAATCCGGCCGGAATTAGGTTAGTAAATAGTGGTTTCCTCCTCTCTGGTTCAGCGACAACAGGCTCTGCAAACGTGGGCAGTTCAACAACTTGCAGTGCTCGGGTTGGGGGCTTTGCCCGGCGACATCGAAACAGTCAGCGGGGACGCCAGTTTCCGGCGTTATTTTCGTGGCCACACCGCCGCTGGCACCGTGGTGCTGGTGGATGCGCCGCCCGACAAGGAAAACAGCCGCCCATTCATTGATATTGATGCCCGCTTGCGCGCAGCCGGTGTGCGAGCGCCGCGCCTGCTTGCAGCCGATGCAGGGCTTGGCTTCATGTGTCTGGAAGATTTCGGTAACACCTTGTTGTGGCCCGCGCTGGAGCAGGCACGCCTGGCAACGGATTACGCGGTGGCCGGGCAGCTTTATCAACGCTGTTTCGATGAGTTGCTGTTGATACAACAAGCCAACGCCTTGCAACCGCCACTGCCTGTGTACGACACCGCTTTGCTGCTGCGTGAAATGCGCTTGTTCAGCGAATGGTTTTGCGGCGGCCTGTTGCAACGTGATTTGTCTGCAGCTGAAAACGCTTTGGTAGAAACCGCGTTCGCCGTGTTGTGTGAAAGCGCCTTGCAACAAACGCAGGTGTTTGTGCATCGCGACTATCACAGCCGTAACCTGATGCTGCTGAGTGAAGCCGGCACTGCCATCGGCGTCATTGATTTTCAGGACGCAGTGTTGGGGCCGCTTACTTATGACTTGGTATCGCTGCTTAAAGATTGCTATATCGAATGGCCGCGCGCGCAAGTCAATGCATGGGCGCTAAGCTTCGCTGCACAAGCGCAAGCGCGTGGTATGTTGCCCGTGCTGCCGCCAGCGCAATTTCTGCGTGAATTCGATCTGATGGGCGCGCAGCGTCATATCAAGGTATTGGGCATTTTCAGCCGGCTGTGGCTGCGCGATGGCAAGCGCGGCTATTTGAAAGACATCCCGCTCACGTTCCGTTATTTGCAGCAAGTGGCCAGCGAGCAACCACAGCTGGCCAGCTTTGCGCAGTGGCTTGATGCGCAAGTGGCACCACGCTTGTCATCAGCACTGGCCGCAGCAGAAGCACAAGCCAACCGTGGAGCTGCGCAATGAAAGTAATGTTGCTGGCCGCCGGCAAAGGCACCCGCATGTTGCCGCTGACAGCAACCACACCCAAGCCGCTGTTGAAAGCGGGCGGGCGTTCATTGATCGAACACCAGATCGTCAAACTGCAAGCCGCAGGCTTCACGGAACTTGTCATCAATCACGCGTGGTTGGGGCAACAGATAGAGCAAGCACTGGGTGATGGAAGTCGTTATGGCGTGCAGATTCACTGGTCACGCGAAGACGAGCCACTGGAAACGGCTGGCGGCATTATTCAGGCATTGCCCTTGCTCGGCAGCGAACCCTTCGTGGTGGTGAATGCTGATATCTGGACTGACTTCCCCTTTGCCACATTGCGCACCGCACTGCCGGCTGGCGGACAAGCGCATCTGGTGCTGGTGCCAAATCCTGAGCATCACACGCGTGGCGATTTTGTGCTGAACACTGATGCGCAATTGGAACTGCCACTGCACAACGGTGTCCAAACTTTTACCTACAGCGGCATTGCTGTTTACGATCCTGCGCTGTTTGCCGGCGTCAGTGAGCGTCTTTATCCGTTGCTGCCGCTACTGAAAAAGGCGATTGCCGCGAACACGGCCAGTGGGCAAGTGCATCGTGGTGCGTGGCTGGATGTCGGCACGCCGCAACGATTGCAGGAATTGGACAAACAATTAATGGATAAGCCATGAGCAAGAAATTTTCCAACCGCCGCCATTCCGGGCAGCTGTTTAATACTGCTGCCGAAGATCTCAATCGTGCCAAAACCGGCATTGCGCTGGGCAAATCCCATGCGCAGATCTCCTCGCCTTCATTCCAGCTTGCGTTTGCGGATGATGATTTCATGCTGGCGGAAGAACAGCGCGGCGTGCGTCTGATGCTGGAGCTGAGCAAGCCCGAGCAGTTGCTGCGCAAGAAAGGCATTGAGCGCACAGTGGTGATGTTTGGCTCGGCGCGCACGCCGTCACCTGAGCAGATGCTGGCAATCGAACAAGACGGCGGTTTGACTGCAGCGCAGCTCGCCGTCAAACATCAGCAGGCATATTACTATCAAGAGGCTCGCAAGCTGGCGGCACAGATCACCGAGCGCTCACAGTGTGAAGAGTGTCCTCAGTTGCATGTGATTACCGGCGGCGGCCCCGGCATCATGGAAGCAGCCAATCGCGGCGCAGCCGACGTGGGCGGTGATTCCATTGGGTTGAACATAGTGCTGCCCCACGAGCAGTCGCCGAACCAGTGGATCACACCCGAGTTGTGTTTTCAGTTCCATTATTTCGCAATGCGAAAAATGCATTTCCTGCTGCGGGCGCACGCGTTGGTAGTGTTCCCCGGCGGCTTTGGTACGCTCGATGAATTGTTTGAAGCGCTGACGCTGGTGCAAACCAAAAAGATAAAGGCCATGCCCATCCTGATTTTCGGCAAGGAGTATTGGAAAAAGCTGCTCAATCTGGATTTTATGGTGGAGCAGGGCATGATCAGCGAGGAAGACAAACAGCTGTTTCAATATGTCGACACCGCTGAACAGGCGTGGGAGTTGATCAGGGATAGCTTGCAGGACCTGAACAAATAACAGCAGCCAATAAACAACCCGCAATCGTATGCCGGCGCTGGCAGCGGCGGTGAGTGCTGAGCAGCTGCGGGATATTGCCGCTTATGTCAGCCAGAAGTTGGCAAAATAACTTTCCGGATTTTTGTTGCTCAAACTTTGGTGAGAGCTGTCGTTAATAGTGTGGTGAAGCACCTGCTGGGCCTGTTGGCTGGCGATGCGATTAATACCATTAGCGGCAGGAGCCAACATGGGCCAGGCAATAACACTACAACAAGCGGTCATCGGCATATCGTTGGAAATCAGCAAGGCCTTGCAGCTGTCTGCGCAGCACTTTCTGCGCGGCATGGACGCGGCTTTTGCCTACTATTGGGAACAAGACCAAGAGCAGCGCTTCACGCGCATACAGTTCCCTGACGGCGCTATTGAGCAGCGCTACCAGAGCCACGACCATTTTCTGCAGCGTACTTTCTGGGAGCTCGACGAAGCCAAAGAAGATGCTGCCAGCAGCTGGAGCCGCTACCGCGCCTTGTTTGCCGCGCGCATGCCGATACACGATTTCATTGTGTGCCGCTCCGACCGCAACAGTGAATTGCACTATGTAAGTATTACCGGCCAGCCGGTTTACCACAGCGATGGTGAGTTTGCCGGTTACTGTGGCGTGGTGCGCGATGTCACGCGCGAGAAACGCATGGAAGACTACGCCAGCACCTTCGATATGGCGGCCATCGGCATTGGCCATGTCGGCAAAGGCGGTCGCTTTATTCATGTGAACCGCAAGCTGTGCGACATGCTCGGCTACAGCAGGGAAGAGCTGCTGGAGCTGACTGTAAAAAAGATTTCCCACCCTGAAGATGCCAATGTCACTGACAGCTACCGTGATCAATTGGTCACCGGCCAGATTGATTCTTTCAAAGTGGAAAAGCGCTATCTGCGCAAGGACGGCAGCACCATCTGGGTTGCGTTGACTGCCGCCGTCAAGCGGGGCTCTGGCGGCAAGGCCCTCTATGATGTATCGGTGGTTGAAGACATTTCTGCCCGCAAGGAAGCCGAAGTGCGTGTGCAGTATCTGGCCACCCACGATGAAATGACCGGCCTGCCCAACCGCACACTGTTCGGGCAGTTGCTGAAAAATTCAGTGGAAAACGCTCTGCGTTATCAACGCAATTTTGCCGTGCTGTTTGTCGACCTCGACCGCTTCAAACAAATCAATGATTCCTTGGGGCATGAAGCCGGCGACATCCTGCTGAAAGAAATGGCGCGCCGTTTCCGCATGTGTCTGCGCTCCGGTGATGTGGTGGCACGCCTGGGGGGTGACGAATTCGTGGTGCTGGTGCAAGAGGTCAGCAATGACAGTCAGGTGACAGTGATTGCGCGCCATCTGCTGTCGGCGGCAATGAAACCAGTTGAAATCATGGGGCAGGAATGCCGCGTCACCGCCAGCATCGGCATCAGCCTGTGTCCGCGCGACGGCAAGGATGATCTGGCCATCATGAAGAGTGCCGACATCGCGATGTATCTGGCCAAGGAAGAAGGCAAGAACAACTACCAGTTCTATTCCGACAAGATTCATTCCGGCGCCATCGAGAAAATGGCGATGGAAACCCAGCTGCGGCGCGCGCTGGAACTAAAAGAATTTGAAATTCATTACCAGGCCAAGGTGAACATCAAGACCGGTGAAATTCGTGGCGTGGAAGCATTGCTGCGCTGGAATAATGCGGTGCTTGGTTCCATCTCGCCCGCGCAATTCATCCCGTTGGCCGAAGAGTTAGGCATCATTATTGTGATTGGCCGTTGGGTGCTGATGCAAAGTTGTGCGCAGAACATGGCCTGGCAACACGAGGGACTGCCGCCGGTGTGCGTATCGGTCAACCTGTCGCCACGCCAGTTTGCTGATCCTGATCTGGTGGATTATATCCGTGTGGTATTGGCCAATACCGGCATTGCGCCGGAGCTGCTGGAACTGGAAATCACCGAGGGCATGGTGATGCATAACGCTGAGCGTGCCGTGCAGCTGCTACGTGAAATCAAACAGCTGGGAGTGAGAATTGCCATTGATGATTTCGGCACTGGTTATTCGTCGTTGTCGCAGCTGAGAAGTTTTCCGGTGGATACGTTGAAGGTGGATCGTTCCTTTATTCGTGAGCTGGAAAAGAATGAAGAAGATCGGGCGATTACGCAGGCCATCATCACCATGAGTAAGACCTTGGGGTTGAACGTGGTGGCGGAAGGTGTGGAGAATGCGGAGCAGCAGACGTTCCTGACCAGTCAGGGATGCGATGAGATTCAGGGGTATTTCTTCAGCAAGCCGTTGTCGAATGCCAACTTTATGGTGTTGTTGCAGAACCATCGGTCGGTGCCGTTGAGTTGATTCTGCGCTTTGCCGGTTCAGCTTTGGCCAGCATGCATGATTTTGCGAACTAAAGAGTGACAAATAGCAGCTTTACCCTTGATGTTCCAGCGCCAGAATCCTCTCTTCCAACGGCGGATGACTGGCAAACAACACGCCCATGCGCCCTGTGTTGATGCCAAGCGCCACCAGTTCACTAGGCATCTCCGCTTCATGAATTTCAGGGAAAAACCATAGTTTGCCCGACGAAGAATTCGAGGCCTACGCGAGCTATATGATCAGCAAGGTCAGGGTTATCAATAGTGGCCAACAGCGACAGATCAATTTGGTAAGGCAGCAGCAGGTCGTCCAGTTCCATTTCAATGTTGCCCAACTCCGCATCAGTCAGAGCAGCACCGCATAGCGTCAGGTCAATGTCGGAACCTGGCTTAAAAGTTCCCATGGCGCGCGAGCCGTAAAGAATGGCCTTTTCCACGTTGATATGACGGGCAAGCACAGTTTGGATAAGGGTCGTGTTTTGTTCGCTCAATCCAAATCTCATGGGCCTTCTTCTCAAGACGCGAGCTGGTCAAATTTCAACTTCATGCTGATGAAGGCGGGGTAGTACTGTTGGAGAATGGCATCTGCCAGCGCCTTGGCTGTTTCCTGTCTGTAGGTGTGTGAACTGAGATTGCGGGCTCTGATCATATCCATCCACACATCCCCCTCCGTCACTAACCCATTGCTGAACGCCTCTCGTACTGCATCCCGTGATCCTACCAATCCAGCAATGCCTTGATGTTCCAAATAATCCTTGAGGACGTTCCATGCCAGCTCATGGGTAAACTCAAAGCCTTGGATCAAACCCTGTTGCTCAAGTGGCGTCAATTCACGAGTAGCCGCGAGCTCAACCGCCGAGGTCAGGGTTTGCAATGCTTTCAGATAATTGCTGAAACGCTGTTTCCACCGGACATCCTGCATTGCAAGCCTCGTCGCTTACTCATTGATGGGAGGGAGTATAAATCCAAAACAGGGTTATGCCTGATTCTCCAAAGCCCTAATCCTCTCCTCCAACGGTGGATGACTGGCAAACAACACCCCCATGCGACCAGTGTTGATGCCAAACGCGACCAGCTCACCAGGCATCTCGGCTTCATGGCCAGCTTGCAGCCTGCGCAGCGCGGCAATCATTTTCTGACGACCAGCCAGATTGGCGCCGCCGGCGTCGGCGCGGAATTCGCGCCAGCGTGAGAACCAGGCCACGATCATAGAGGCAAAAATGCCCAGCACGATCTGTGAAACTAGCGAGGCGATGAAGAAGCCCATGCCGGTGCCGCGATCGCGGTCGTCTTTGCCGCGCAGCGCTTGGTCGATGAAGAAACCGATGATGCGTGACAGGAATACCACGAAGGTGTTGAGCACGCCTTGAATCAGTGTGAGTGTCACCATGTCGCCGTTGGCGATGTGGCTGATTTCGTGACCGAGCACGGCTTCGATTTCATCGCGCGTCATGCCGTTGAGCAGGCCGGTGCTGACAGCGACCAGCGCTGCGTCCTTGTTCCAGCCGGTGGCGAAGGCGTTGGGGGCGCCTTGATCGAAGATGCCGACTTCCGGCATCTTGATGCCGGCTTGTTCCGAGAGGCGTTCAACGGTACGCATCAGCCAGGTTTCAAATTCACTCTTGGGCTGATCGATCACCTGCACGCCCATCGACCATTTGGCCATCATTTTGGAAAGCATCAGCGAAATGAACGAGCCGCTGAAGCCGACAACGGCGGAATAGATCAGCAGTTGTTGCAGATCCAGCGAAGCACCGTTGGCCATCATGAAGCCATGGAAGCCAATCAGCTTCAGAACTATGGAAATCAAGGCCATTACGGCAATGTT
>CANCGR010000005.1 GCA_947377625.1 Gammaproteobacteria bacterium
CAACATGGGCGTGGTGGGGCTTGATTCGATCACCTACAACGGCGCCGGCACCAGCTTTGCACTGGGGCAAACCGCCAGCGTCAATGGCCTGCCACCACAGCGCAGCAATCTCAGTGACTACCGCCGCACGCTCGATTTTGTGCAGGGCGCTGCCACCACCTCTGCCTACACTTTTGCGGAGCCCGTCACCGGCGGTGCTGCCAGACTGGGCGTATTCAACGAGCTCGCCAATGCCAGCAATGCCAACAACTGGGCGCTGCAGATGGAACTATGGCTGAGCCCGTGGGGGTTTCTCAAAGGCGCTGCCACACACAATGCGACCGTTAACGCACAAACCGCCAACAACAAGACCACGCAAGTGGTGAGCTGGGAATCTTCGATCAAGGCCCCTAGCGGAGTGCCCTACAAACTGGTGGGCTATATCAACGATCAAAACCTGGTGGAGCGCGTGGAAACCTGGCTGGAAAATCCGGTCTATGGCGACATGCTGGTGCAGGCCAATTACACGCAATATCGCCGCAACCATGAAGGTGTGATGTATCCAGGCATGGTGATTGAAAGCCGTGGCGGCAATGCGCTGTACCCGATCCAGATTTTCGGTGCGCTGCGCAATCCCCCGCAACTGGCGCAATATCTGCAACCCGTGCAGTTGCCGGGTGCTGCTGTGGCCGCTCCTGCAGCTCCGGCGGCACCGCCACCAGCGCCCGCAGCCAAAGCCGAAAAACTGGCTGACGGTGTTTATCGTATTACCGGCGCTTATGTCGCTGTAGCCGTAGAGTTCAGCGACCACATCCTGCTGTTTGAAGGTGCCGCGCAGAACGAAGCGCGCGCGCAAGCAGTAATAGCGGAAGCCAAGCGCGTGATTCCCAACAAACCCATTCGCTATGCGGTGTCGTCGCATCACCATTTTGATCACACCGGCGGCATTGCGGCAGTAGTAGCCGAAGGCGCCACCATCGTTGTGCATGAAATGGACAAGGAGTTTTTCGAGAAGGCACTAGGCGCACCGCGCACTTTGAAGCCTGATGCCATCAGCGCGTCAGGCAAGAAAGCAGTAGTCGAAGGCGTGGGTGAAAAACGTGTGTTCAAGGACGCGCTGCATACGGCCGAGCTCTATCACATTCAGGGTCTGCCGCATGCCGAAGACATGCTGGTGATGTATCTGCCCAAAGAGAAGATCGTGGTCACCGCCGACATGTATGTTGCCCCGGCTGCCGGCGCACCAGTGGCGAATCCGCCGTTTATCAGCACGGTGGTAATGATGGACAACTTCGCAAGACTGGCACTGGATTTTGACACGATGATTTCCATCCATGCTTCCAACCCGGATGTGCCAATCACCAAAGCATCGGTGCTGGCTTCGCTGGGGCGCAGCAAGTAGCTGTCAATGTGGCACGGCTGTTGTCAACCTCAGCCGTGCACCACCCTGCCATCCACCACTGTCATCACGGCGCGGATCTTTTTGATGTCCACATCCGGCACTGTGAAGTAATCACGATCCAGCACTACCAGATCGGCCAGCTTGCCCACTTCAATGGAGCCAATCTTGTCTTCCATCTTCAGGAACCAGCTGTTGTTGCGGGTAAACAAGCGCAAGGCCTCGGCACGCGTCAACTGCTGGCCAGGATTCACCGCCGCACCGAATGAGTTCACGCCCGTCACCGCGTAGTAGATATGCAGCCACGGATTGAGTGGCGCGATATGCACGCCATCGCCGTGAATGCCCACTTGCACACCGTGATCGACAATCGTGCGGAACGCAGGGCCCGCTACTTGTGCCGGATTCGATGAAGTCACCCAGCGGAACGCACCCATCTCTACGCCACAGCCCAGTGCTTTAAGGCGCGTCAGCAGATCCGCATTCACTTCCGGCACATGGTGCACCACCCAGCGCAACCCGTTGATCGGATAATCACGATTCACAGCCTCATAAGCTTCCACCACTTGCTGCAAGCCCGCCAGATTCTGCACGGCGTTTTCATTGCGCCAACCGGCTTGTGCCACCAGCCGCTGCGCTTCCTGCCACACGGCCCCGCTGCCCAGCGGCGCGGCCCACTCGCCGATAGCACCGGTGCGGAACATATCGTCGCCAAAGAACGGGAAGGTGTTGCGCAGGCGTTCTTTCAGTTCGGGTAATGCAGGGTCGCTTTGGTTCTGCAGAAAGTTGGTCTGCAAGCGAATGATGGTTTTGCCTTCGCGATGCAGCTCCAGCCACGGGTCGTACATATGGTATTGATCGAGGTTCGACAAAATCTGGGTAGGACTGAGCGGGCCGGGCGTGGGAAACAACACCTGATCCAGATGCGCCGTCAGCCCAACACTGGCCGCGTAGTGCATGGCATCCATCGTGCTGCGTTTGCGGTCAGCAAAGGTTTGCAAGCGACGCAAGTAAAACAGTGCCGAGGCCGATGGCCCGCCACCAGCAAACCCGACCGCAGCAATGGCGCCCTCGGCTGAGGTGTTCACCTTCTTCACATCCGGATGTACCGGCGTGCCAGCATCCATTGCATCGAAGTATTTCTTGCCCAACGTGTTGGTGGCGCACGGCCCGGTGAAACGTTCATACAACAGCACCGGGCGATCTGGCACTGCTTCATCCAGCTCCTTCATCGTGGGGTGGCGATGCTCGGCCCATTGGTTCGGATGCCAGCCCCCCATTGAGGTAATCCATGCCCCTTCCGGCGTTTCACGCCGACGCGCAGCCAGCGCTTCCTGCACCTCGCGGATCGACGTCGTGTTTTCCAATATAGTGTGATACCCGGGCCGATTGGCCAGGCTCACCGTGTGGATGTGCGGCTCGACCAGCCCGGGCACTACCGTTTTGCCCGCCAGATCAATCACACGCGCGCCAGCCGGCACTGGTCCATTCACGCTCACGAACTTGCCGTTACGCATCACCACACTTTGTGCAACCGTGCCGGCTGCATCCAGCGTATGGATGCGGCCGTTGATCAGCGCAATGGTGTCGTCCGGCGCCTGTGCCAACACCGAAGTTGCCGAGCTCGCGCCCAGCGCCAGTGCAGCGCCGGTGCCTGTCCAAAGAAAATCGCGTCGTGAAACAGTCATGGTCGTTGTCCTTTCACTTTATCGGCCCGTGGGCAAGTTTGAATTACCCATAACATAACAGACTAAGCGGGGGACATGACAACGCTAGAAAATCTGCACAAACAACCAATACAAACAACCTGACAACAACATGGCAGCGGGCAGCGTCAGCACCCACGCCATCGCCAGATTACGCACAGTCACCCACTGCAAACCCGACTGACTGGCTGCCATGGTTCCCGCCACCCCCGACGACAACACCTGGGTGGTGGAAACCGGCAAGCCATACATATCGGCCGCACCAATGGTCAACATGGCCACCAGCTCTGCCGATGCACCTTGTGCATAGGTCAAATGCGATTTGCCGATTTTTTCACCAACGGTTATGACGATGCGTTTCCAGCCCACCATCGTGCCCAGCCCCAACGCAATGGCGACCGCTATTTTTACCCATAGCGGTATAAATCTGGTGGCAGCATCGATTTGGCTTTTGAATGCCTTCAGATTGGCTTTTGCTTCTGCATCAAAGTTGACGCCAGGGGTTTTCTCCAGAAACTTCAAGGCTTCGGAAACCAGGTACATATCGTTGCGCACGTTCGGCACGGCCGCTATCGGCAGGCGGGCCAGCGAACCGTAGTCTTTTATTTGCTCGCCAATGCCGCCAACCAACGCTGACAAGGCCGGCAACACTTCTGCGTTAAATTCTTTCGTACGCACATATTGTGCAACCGTCGCGCTGGCATCGCCGACAAATGTTGGTGCGGCTGCCGCTCTTTCCAACGATTCATGTGCCACATGCGCCACCGCTGCAAACTGGGCCATGTCATCAAGGGGCATCGTGCGGTTCAACGCATAAGCGATAGGCATGGTGCCCACCAAAATCAGCATGATCAGCCCCATGCCCTTTTGGCCATCGTTGGAGCCATGCGCAAACGACACCCCGGTGCAAGTCAGAATCAACAGCGCGCGAATCCACAACGGCGGTGGCGAGTTGTCTTTGGGGGCGTCATAGAGCTCAGGGGTCTTTACCAGGGCGCGTACCAGCAACAACAGCAAGGCCGCGCAACAAAAGCCGATCAGCGGTGACAGCAACAAGGAATAACCCACCTTGATCGCCTGTGCCCAATCCACGCCGCTGGTGCCGTCGCGTCCGTGCATCAGCGCATTGGCAACACCCACGCCAATAATGGAGCCAATCAAGGTATGCGATGACGACGCAGGCAAGCCGATCAACCACGTACCCAAATTCCACAGGATCGCCGCAATCAGCAAGGCGAACACCATCGCAAAGCCGGCACTGGAACCCACTTGCAGAATCAACTCGACCGGCAACAACGAAATAATCCCGAATGCCACCGCGCCACTGGACAAAATAACGCCGAGAAAATTGAACATCCCTGACCATAACACCGCGAAATTGGCCGGCAAGGAATGCGTATAAATAACGGTGGCTACTGCGTTGGCGGTGTCGTGGAAACCGTTGACGAACTCGAAGCCCAGCGCGATCAGCAGCGCAACGATCAACAAGACATAAGGAAGCCAAGTCACCGACAGGCTGCCGGCATCATTGATATCGGTCATCAAGCTGTACGCTGAAAACAGCAGCCCCACTGCGAGCAGGCCCAGGAACAGAATCCTGGTGAGAGGCCCGGCTTTGTGTTCCAGACGAGGACGATGCGCCGATGTTGTGTCTGCATGCAGGGCTATTGCTTCGCTCATAAATTTCCGCATTGGCTAAAAAGAGCGGTATTTGACCACTCACGCTGACGGAATTTAGCAAGGCATGGTTAAGAACGAGTTAGGACGGTAGCGGGGATCTCCCTCCTGCCGGGTGCAACATCAAGGCTTGTCCGACTCCGGTGGCTGAGGCAAAGCCAGATCGCTGTGCACCTTCGTAGCCTCCACATCAATCACCACCCCACTGGGCACAAAGCCGTCACCTGGGGACTGGCCCGCGCCCGGGTCATAGTTCCCGCCACCGCGCCTGAACTGCTGCGATGCCTGCTGAAAGCGCACGAAGGTGGTGACAAACGCTGGTTTGCGGCCGGTGAGCAAGGCCTTGAGCAACACAAACACCAACGTGAGCAAACCCACGCACAACAGGCCCAGCGCAAACACGATGGCAGCGACAAACAGCACCAGTTTCAGTGCGAGGCGAACAAGAGCTGAACTTGCATCCAACAGAAATTGCATAGGCATAGGGTGCTGCATAACGCTGCAAATAACGGCCGCTAGTCTATAGGAAGTCGTCGTACAGCTCTCTGTCTTCTCCTGATCAACACCCTGCTGGCCAAGTGCAGGCCTGTTGAGGATAATCGGGGCTGCTTGGAGCCGGCGGTTTTGCCTGGCACCTTTTTGACTGCGGCATTCAATCAACAGGAGTAATTGTGGGCATTCTCGATCAACTCAAAAAAGAAGTGGATAGCAAGCGCACCGCTGTGCCCGATGAGGCAGACATTGGCGTCAGACGCGAAACGGAATACCAGCAGAACCTGCTGCCCAAGATGCAGAAAATCCTCGCCACCTTGCAGGAGCTGCTGGAATACCTCGGGCAGCTGGGCACCATTGAGGTGAAAGACTATTCCACCAGCATGCCGCAAATCGGCCCCCTCAAGCAGGGCGGGTACAAAATCAACACCGATGGCGTCGGTGGCTTTGCCGAGCTGAGCAACCTGCGCCAGATCAACCTGATTTACCGCCTTAGTGGTCACGACACCTTCAGCTACACCGTGGAAGGAAAACTGGCCGGCGAACAGGAGCTGGATAACCTGCATGCCAAGAAAGTCAAAATGGAGAGCAGAACCTTTATCAATGATCGCGGCATTCCCAGCATGCAGTTCACCATTGAGCGCAACTTCACCGTGTTCGTGAAGTTCGACGTGGACTATGACAATTCGAAGATCAAACTGTTTTTCGTCAACCACGAAAATCTTGCCAACCTCAGGCAGTCATTCACCGCCAATGAAATCACTGATGAATTTCTCGATGAGTTCGTGCGTTACCTGATCCGCAAAGACAAAGTCTTTCTCGCCAGAATGGGCAAACGCGCCATATTCTAAGCACTACAAGGCATCCGCATCAGGATGCAGCAAGCCCGGTGGTGTCGCTGTGCGACTCACTGGTGCTTGCTTGTATGGCGCCCCCTTCTTCTTTTCTGCCTCAATGCAAACACGGCAAACACCCCGTCAACAGCCAAAGTCGTCAAATCAAAATCCGCCATAAGCCAATCATCTTGCCCGGGCTGTGGCCAAAATTGCGTTGCGTCATAAGTGCATTCACCAATGGGAATGGGAATGGCAATGGCAACACTAACCAGCAGTTTGGTCTGGTGCTTGTTGGATCACAATGGCAGGCCCGTGCCGATCATCGCCGTGCCGCCAATGCCCATGAACAAATACAGAATGCGCAGAAAAAACCAAGCAAACAGGCCGTGGTGTATGCCCTTGAGCACTACTCATTTATTCCTCGTCGCTACCCAAGCGCTGCTTCACCTGCATTGTTAACCCCAACAAGACAAACAATCTCGTGCAGTTCGACTGCAAGCCATCGTTACCGATACAGCCAATGTTTTTTATGTGCATACGCACGAGATGCGATCTTTCAGCCATTTCCCTTCCCAAGTTCAATTGTTGGCTCTGTCATAACTTGTCCTTGCTCGACTTTCCGGAAACCTCACCTAACAGACCGCCGGCTTCGCGTTCATCTAGCTCCAGTTTAGGTGTCGTGTGCTTGAGGCGTTTTTCGACTTCCTTGATATGTTCCGCTGGTGGAATTTTTTCGGGCGGGGTGCCGCCAATGCGTTTGATGGCATCACGCACTTCTTTGCCAACCTGCTCGTGAGTCTGGATAGCTTGTGCCTGGTTGCGCACACCGTCGCGTGCAAGCTTGTCGCGTGTTTGTGTCATGCGAAACTGGTTAGCGGCCAGTTCGGTGGCATTCATACGATCCAGCAAGTTGTCTTTTTCCGGAATGGTTTTGCGTGCCTTGATAGCCGCGCCTCCCAAACCTCCGTACAGTCCTTTGTAACCAGCATCATGAAAGACACCAAACATTTTGCTTTGCACCCCTGCATCTTGAGCGGCGCCGGAAAGTGCTTTGAATTCTTCGCTGGTTTGTTTGCGTAGTTCCAGGCGCTCCTTGTCGGCAGTGACTTGGTCACTCAATTCTTGCCGACGTGTCTGAACAGCAAAGTATTTCTGGGCTTGGGCGATTTCAGGTTTGCGAGGGTCGCCATTCTGGGCGATAAGGTAGCAAGCGAAGCGGGAAAGGTGATAATCGTCCACGAACTGGACCGCCCCCTTACCGCCAGTGATCGGTTTGCCGGCGCCGGCAAAGTGATGGTCAACACTGTTTCCGGAGGTTTCGCAGGAAACCTTTGCACGCTTGACCGCATCGTCAAATCGTCGCCATTGGCTGTAGCCAAGCGTGGACTGAAGATCACGGGCGCTCCAATACTCAGCACCATGCTCATTGGTCTGTCTCAGTTCCTCAAACGCCAAGGGGCCTTGTATTGGCGGCTGCTTATTCATTGGTTCATCTCCCATTCCATGGCAAATAGTTGGATAGCAGTCACCTGCTGCTTCAATAGTTTTTTCAGCCCGTAGATCAGGCCATCACGCATGACTTGAATTCCGTCCTGACGCGGGAGGCGACCATGACAGTGCAAGGAAGCATAAGGCCCCAACCCATTTAAACCAACTCCAAACAGGATTCAGGAAGCACAAAATCCCGATTTTTTAAGCCCGCCTTGAATTGTTCGGGAGATTGCACTTGGGATTTGAGCGAGCTTCCTGTACTCGGCTTTGTGCTTCCTATAGTCTTGATCACGAAGCGACACGGACATCCGCCAACACAAAAATTCAAACACGCTCAAAACACGAAATAGAATCCTGATTATTTTTCAGTTCGGGGAACACTTATGAATATGAAACTCAATCCATTTCCAATGCCCACCTCCATTGGGCCGGTAGCAGGCGCAGAAAACTGGGGGGATATGTACCCCTACTACACCAAGGTGCAGCCGGACGACGACAAACGTTTCTGGTTCTACAACTCCATGCATTTCTCCGAGCCGATGTCAGCCTTCGACATGATCACTGCCGAAGCCGCCTATCATGCGATGGGCGCGTATGTGAACCGCGTGTTCGCGTTCCCCACCGGCAAGGGCATTGACTATCGCTGCATCAACGGTCGCATCTACATCAGCGCCAACGTGGCCAGTGATCCGGCCGAGATTCAGGAACGCCTCGATATTTTCCGGCGCCGCGCCGGCCACTACTACGAAAACTGGAATGACATTTACTCCAAGTGGGAAGGTCGCATGGGCCAACTCATTCAGGACATGAATGCGATCAAGATTCCCGAACTGCCCGCCTATGAAGATGAAGCCGTAGTCACCGATTCCACCGGCATCGCGCAAAATCATTTCTTGCGCGTGGCTTATCACCGCACGCTCGAACTCTATTCACAGATGTGGCATCACCATTTTGAAATGCTGATGCTGGGCTATGGCGCCTATGTGGTGTTCTTCCAGTTCTGCAAACAAGCCTTTCCCGAAATCACCGACCAAACAGTGGCGCGCATGGTAGCCGGCATCGACGTGTTGATGTTCCGCCCGGACGACGAACTGAAAAAACTGGCCAAACTGGCAGTAGAACTCGACCTCGACAAATTTTTCACCACTGACGGCAACCCGCAAGTAATTCTGCCTGCTCTGGAAAAACACGGCGCCACCGGCCAACGCTGGCTCGCAGCACTAGCTGAGTCACGCGACCCGTGGTTCAACATTTCCATTGGCGATGGCTTCTACCACTACGAGCGCAGCTGGAACGACGACCTCGCAGTGCCCTTGTCGGCGCTGCCGCATTACATCGAGAAAGTGCGCAAGGGTGACTCACTGGAACGCCCGACCGAAACGTTGAAACTCGAACGCCAGCGCATCATTGATGAATACCGCAGCCTGCTGCCGACCGATGAAGAAAAAGCCGCGTTCGACCAAATGCTCAGCGTGTCGCATCTGGTGTTCCCTTATGTCGAAGACCACAAGTTTTATTGCGAGCACTGGCTCACCACCGCCTTCTTCAACAAGATGCGCCAGTTCGGTGATTTGCTGCAGCGTTATGAGTTGGTCGACAAGCAGGAAGACATCTTCCATCTGCATCACACCGAAATCAGTCAGGTGCTCAGCAACATCATGAACAGTTGGGCTGCAGGTTCACCGCCGTCACAACCGGATTACTGGCAGCCAATCATCAAGGAACGTCGCCGCATGCTGAAAGTGCTGGGCGAGTGGCAAGCACCGCCAGCCATCGGGCCGATGCCCGGCAATATCGAAGATCCTGCATTGCAAATGCTGTGGGGCATCACCACCGAAACCCTGCACGGCTGGGCCAGTGTGGCTGCTGAAGGCGGCAACGAAAATGAAGTGCGTGGTTATGCGGCATCACCCGGCGTGGTGGAAGGTGTGGCACGCGTGCTGCGCAGCATCACCGATTTCGGCGAGATCAAGGAAGGTGACATTCTGGTGTGCCCTATCACGCATCCCAGCTGGGGGCCGCTGTTCAGCAAGATCAAAGCAGCCGTGTCAGACATTGGCGGCACCATGTCGCACATGGCGATTGTAGCGCGTGAATATGGCATGCCGGCCGTAGTCGGCACTGGCGATGCCACCAAGCGCATCAAGAGTGGCCAGCGTCTGCGTGTGGATGGCGACACTGGTGTTGTAACGATTCTGGAGTGAGTCAAGACATGAGTTCAGCAGTCGCTAGCAAACACCAACCTGTATTGTGGTTCAAGGAACTCGGCATTCATGATCGCCCGGTGGCCGGTGGCAAAGGCGCCAGTCTCGGTGAGATGACGGGTGCCGGCTTGCCGATTCCGCCTGGCTTTGTCGTCAGCACTGTGGCCTTCAATCAATGGCTGCAGGAGCTGGATCAACGGCACTCCATTCGCAGCCGTATCACTGCGCTCGACAAAGACAATCTGCCCGCGATTCAGCAATGCACTGCCGAAATTCGGGCGTTGATCGAACACGAGCCCTTGTCACCGCAATTGCACGCCACGATTGTTGGCAGTTATGCAGAGCTTGGCGCAGGCCATCCGGTGGCCGTTCGCTCCAGCGCCACCAGCGAAGACAGTGCCGAAGCCAGTTTTGCCGGCCTGCAAGACACTTATCTGTGGGTAAAAAGTGAAGCCGAGCTGATCAGCAAAATACGCTCGTGCTGGGCTTCGCTCTACAGCCCTGAGTCAGTGAGTTACCGGCTGCGTTTGAATTTGCCGGAAGCACAACTGGCCATGGGCGTGGTAGTGCAGCGCATGGTGAACTCCTCTTGCTCGGGCGTGATGTTCACGCGCAGCCCTACTACTGGCGATCGTTCAGTCATCACCATCGAAGGCAGTTGGGGTCTTGGTTCAGCCGTCGTCAGCGGTGAAGTGACACCCGACCGCTTTGTGATCAACAAGGTTACCCGCGAAATTCGCACACGCGTAGTGGCCGACAAGGCCATTGAACACGTGCCTGCTGAACAGGGTGGCG
This sequence comes from Gammaproteobacteria bacterium, assembly GCA_947377625.1. Lineage (GTDB taxonomy): Bacteria > Pseudomonadota > Gammaproteobacteria > Pseudomonadales > Pseudohongiellaceae > CAILUG01. The sequence goes on from CANCGR010000005.1 coordinate 10,580, forward strand.
TGCTTGAACAGGAAGTCAGTGCCGAGCGTCGCAAACAGTGTTGCCTGAGCGATGCACAAATCCACGCACTGGTCGCGCTCGGCAAAAAAGTTGAACAGCACTATGGCAGTCCGCAAGACATTGAATGGGCGCTGGACCAGGACGGCAACATTTTGTTGCTGCAAAGTCGCCCCGAAACGGTGTGGGCCAGCAAAGAGCGCATGGCGGTGGCCAAGCCTGCCGCGCGCGCCTTTGACCATATCTTCAATGTGATGGGAGGCGTGAAGAAGTAATGAGTCTCGATCATCAGGATGTACAAGCGCTGCTCAAGCTGCTGGATGAAAGCCCCTACAACGAACTCACCCTGCAAACCGGCTCATTCTCGTTAAATCTGCAACGCACTGCCGATGGCAAAGGCTGGCAGCAAAACAGCAGCGTGGCCGACAAGCCAGATGCGGTGCAGGCAAAGCTTGCCACTGCTGCAGTCACCTTGACCGAGCCACCAGCCACCGAAGCTGGCTTGCTGGACGTGCGCGCACCGATGATTGGCACTTGGTATCGCGCGCCGATGCCGGGCGCTGAACCCTTCATGCAGATCGGCAGTGTAGTAAGTGAAAACTCCATCATCGGCATCATTGAAGCGATGAAGCTGATGACATCAGTCCCCGCCAAACAGCAAGGCACCGTGGTCGAGATTCTGGCCGTTGACGCTACGCTGGTTGAGAAGGGGCAGTTGTTGATGCGGGTCAGGCCGCAGTAATGAACATCCATCGCATTCTGATCGCCAATCGCGGCGAAATTGCGGTTCGCATCATTCGCACCTGTCGCCAGCTTGGCATTGAAACAGTACTGGCGGCTTCCAGTGCTGATGTGCAATCCATGGCGGCATTACTCGCCGATCAGGTCATCGTGCTGGGGCCAGCATCCGCAACGGCCAGTTATTTGAATATCACCGCAGTGATCAACGCGGCGCTACAGGTAAAGGCTGATGCGATTCATCCTGGTTATGGTTTTCTGTCAGAAAACTCCCGCCTCGCAGTTGCCTGCAATGACGCTGGTCTGATTTTCATTGGCCCTACGCCGACCCAATTGTTGGCCATCGGCGACAAACTGTTGGCGCGCGGCAATGCCGTGCAAGCCGGCTTGCCGGTAGTAAGCGGTGGTGAAGTGAACACACTGGCGGAAGCCGAAGCGCTGGTAATGAGCCTGGGCTTGCCGGTGCTGATCAAAGCCGTTGGCGGCGGCGGCGGGCGCGGCATGAAGCTGGTCACTGATGCGACTGAGCTACACACAACCTTGCAGCTTGCCACTGCTGAAGCCCAAGCTGCCTTTGCTGATCCACGCCTTTATATCGAACGCTATGTGCGCAGTGGTCGCCATGTGGAAGTACAGTTGCTCGGCGATGGCCACACCATTATTCACCTCGGCACGTGTGATTGCTCGGTGCAACGGCGTTACCAGAAATTGATTGAAGAAGCGCCGGCCCCCAACTTGAGTGACGCCCTGCGCGCTGACATTCACGCTGCCGCGGTAAAGTTCGGCCAGCATCTGAGCTATATCGGCGCTGGTACTGTGGAATTTTTGGTGGATGTAGAACGCGACAGTTTCTACTTTCTGGAAATGAACGCCCGCATCCAGGTTGAACATCCGGTGACAGAGGCCATCTGCAACCAAGATCTGATCGCTGCGCAAATCCGCATTGCTGAAGGCAAAGGACTCAATCTGCGGCAACAGGATATTCAGTTTGATGGTCACGCCATCGAATGCCGCATCAATGCCGAAGACTGTTCAGCCGATTTCCGCCCAGTGCCTGGCACCATTACCACCGCACTGTTCCCGGCTGGCGCTGGCATTCGCATGGACACGCACATGCAACAAGGCGCCATGGTGCCACCCTATTACGATTCTCTGCTCGGCAAACTGATCGTGCACGGCAAGGATCGCGCGCAAGCCCTGCAGCGTTTGCAAGCGGCGTTGCAGCACTGCCACATTGAAGGCGTGCCTACCAACCTGGTGCTGCATAAATCAGTGTGTGCCTCACCGGCGTTTCAACAAGGCGGTGTTGATACCGGCTTCTTGCCACTGCATCTTGCTGCCCACCCCTTGAACAACAGCACGGAGGCAGCCGATGGCCACGCTTAAACTGGTCGATGTCAGCATCCGCGACGGCAACCAAAGCCTGTGGAGCATGACCGGCATCAACACCGCGCAGATGATGCAAGCGGCACCATTGATGGAACGCGTAGGCTTCCGCGCGATTGATTTCACCTCCAGCACACACATGGCCGTGGGCGTGCGTTACAACAAGGATGACCCGTGGGAGCGCATCCGCCTGATGCATCGCGCGCTGCCGAAGGTGCCGCTGCAATTTATTTCCACCGGCTTCCGTTTTATCTCGTGGGAAACCGCTGATCACGATTTCATGCGGCTGGCCTATCGCACGCTGATGAAAGCCGGCATTGGCCGCTTTGTGCTGCTCGACCCGATGCACGACATGGACGCCATCATCGAAGTGGCCAAGCTGGTGAAAGAAGAAGGCAACGCCGAAAACATGGGCGCCCTCACCTTCACACTGAGCCCTGTGCACGACGATGCGTTTTATGCGAACTGTGCGCGCCAAATGGCACAATCAGGCTATTTTGATTTGCTCTATCTGAAAGACCCTTCCGGCTTGCTGAGCCCCGAACGTGCGCGCACGCTGATTCCTGCGATCAAAGCGCAAATCGGCAAACTGCCGCTGGAACTGCATTCACATTGCACGATTGGCTTGTCGCAGTTCAACTACATGGTCGGTGCCGAACTCGGCATTGATGCGCTGCATGTGGCGGTAGGGCCGCTGGCGCATGGCTCTTCCCTGCCCTGTGCCAGCCAGACGGTTGCCAATCTGAAAACCCATGGCCACAGCGTTGAAGTAGACGAAGCGGCACTGCGCAAACTGGAACAGTACTACCACGCACTGGCACGCGCAGAAGGACTGCCGGTGGGCCAGCCACAAGCCTACGATGCCTCTTACCTGAAACATCAGCTGGCCGGTGGCGTGCTCACCACCACGCGTCGTCAGCTGGCCGAACTCAAACTTGAACACCGCTTCGATGAAGTCATGGCCGAAGTCGAACGCGTCAGGACAGAACTGGGTTCACCGATCATGGTCACGCCGTTCCCACAGATCGTCACCACGCAGGCGATGTTCAATGTGCTGGCGGAAGAACGCTACAGCAACATTCCCGATCAGGTGATTCGTTACGTGATCGGCCGCTTTGGCCGCCCCACTGCGCCGGTTGACCAGAATGTGCTGGACCGCATCATGGCGCTGCCGCGCACTGCTGAAATCCAGCAAGAACCCACCAAGATGACACTGAAGGATCGCCGCAAATTGTTCCCGGCCAGCATGCCCGATGAAGAGTTTCTATTACGTGCCGTGATGCCCGCCGATCAAGTAGATGCGATGAATACACGGGCGCCGGATCAGCTTTATTACAATCCTGAACTGAGTCCGGTTTTGAAATTGCTGGAAGAAATGAAGAAGCGGCCTGCCGTGTCGCACTTCAAGGTGCAGAAGCAGGACTTCAGCCTTGAATTACGCTCGGGCGTCAATGTGCCGCCCGCTGCAGTACTTTCTCCGCCCACTTGTTCAGGCTGACGCCGCTGATTGCCGCGGCCTTCAAGGCAGCAGCGTGCACATCAGGCGCTATGCGCAGCATCAGTTTTCCACTGGCCGGCTTCTCTGGCTTGCTCCCCAGCTTGGCACAGGCAGCAATATAGTCATCCACCACTTCATGAAAATTACGTTCGAATTCCGCAATGGATTCTCCGTGAAACACGATCTCGTCGGTAATATCCAGCACTTTGCCGACGATGATTTTGTCTTCCACATCGAAACTTATACTGGTGGTGTAGCCTTGGTAACTCAGGGTGCTTGTCATGGGGTAACCTCCAGACGCTTTAGAAATTCTCTGACGGCAATAACGCGGTAACGTAATGCCTCCTTGTTGGGACGCGGGCGATGAAAAGTGGCCTTGTAACCGCGCAATTCAAAAGTCACCGATGATCCGGCGCCTTCAATAACCCGACACCCAACATTGTTGAGCAATGCCTCAATTCGCCCCCACTCGATATTACCGTTTACCGGCTCTGCCCAGAGTTGTTGCAGGGTTTTACGATGTTTGTTATTCATGAAAAAATGATAGCATTATTTTATATTTATGCAATCACTGCTCTGCTGGGTATTTACCTTTATGCCGCGCTTGCCAGCGTGTTAGCGTTGGCCATCCTCAACAAAAAAGGAAAATTGTCATGGCCCTAAAAATCATTGGTGCAGGCGTTGGCCGCACGGGCACGTTGTCACTCAAACTCGCGCTTGAGCATCTTGGTGTTGGTCGCTGCTATCACATGGCGGAAGTGCTGGCCGATGGCCGCAAGAATTTGCCGTTGTGGCTCAATGCAGTGCGCGGCATGCCGGACTGGGCAGCAATTTTCGCGGGCTATACCGCCAGCGTCGATTACCCGGGCTGCACTTATTGGCGCGAACTGGCCGCCATTTATCCCGACGCAAAGATCATCCTGTCTACCCGTGATCCCGACAGCTGGTTCGATTCCGTCAGCAAAACCATATTCGCACCCGACCATGTGCGTGGCTTCAGTGGTGGCCCCATGGGCGAATTCATGCACGGCGCGGTGGTTGGCATGTTTGGTGAGCGCATCAGCGATCGCAGCTTCATGACTGACTGGTTTGCCCAGTGGCAGTCTTATGTGATCGCCTCGCTGCCGCCAGAGCGCCTGCTGGTATTCCAGGCGCGCGATGGTTGGGAACCGCTGTGCGCGTTTCTGGGAGTGCCGGTGCCTGCCGAGCCTTACCCACGCGTCAACAGTTCGGAAGAGATGACCACGTCCAACCGGCCGAGCGAACCGCCGCCGCTGGAAATGATCGAACAATTTGCGCGCGACTATCTCGCGCAGTGCAAAGCCAAAGCTTTCGGTGCCAGCTAAGGCACGATGGTCAAAAGGCTGAAGCAAGGTCAACCTTGCTCATACATTCCACTTGCCCGCACCACCCCAGAACAGGGGTTACCCAGCGGGGCCATTGTTACCTAAACTGCAACGCAGTTTGGGTGCAGCTCACCTGAAGCTATTGGCCAATGGCAGTTAGCGCTGCCTTTACTCAATCTTTGGAGATCGTTGAATGAAACTTGGCAGTTTTTTTAGAAAAAGTTCTGTTGTAGCAGCACTGTTGGCGGGCACCACCGTGTTTGGCCAAACCGCCACTACCCCAACCATCAGCGCCCAGGCCGAAACCATGTTCAGCTTGGCCAACGAGCTCTACCCGACCCTTTTCAAAAATGGTTCGGCATTGCAGATCTACCAGGACTATACCTACAAGGCGTTCAGCGGCGGCATTTACGTTGGCATCAAGAACGGCAAAGTGTTTTTGATGGGCGGCCCGTTCGGCACTGGCATCACTGACAAGGGCTATATCAGCGAAGTGGTAGTAGCGCTGCAGGACTTCAAGTACAAAAGCAATCCAGCCAATAGTGCAGGGCTACCCGCCGGCTTTGTCGCGCGTACCCCGCCCGCCGGCATTATCAACGCCGCCGACGCCGTTGTATGGACTGGCAGCAAATTTGTAGCACTGGAGCAAAGCACTGATTATCACAATGCAAGCGCCAAGTTTTTTGCGTGGACTTCAGCTGACGGCATTGCATGGAGCCGCGCGACCACCAACATGATCAGCACTTACGTGGATCTTTCCACTGCCAACGGCAAAGCCTTCCAGATCAGCACCTCATCGGTTATTGGCAGCACCGCCATTACCATCAACAGCAGTGACGATGGCATCAACTGGACACCCAGCACAGTCACTTACACCATGGGTTCCTATTCAGCGTCACCGTTGGGCGTGAAATATTTGAATGGCCGCTATTTCGCCAGTATGGATGTGAATACTTGCAATGCCATCTCGTCCACGGATGCCACCAACTGGACCAGCACCAACCTTGCCACCCTTGCACTGCCCACCAACTACACAAAAGATACCAACCAGAACTTCTGCAGTGAGCCCTTCTATGTTGGCGGCAAGTTCCTCATCTACGGCGGCGTGATCAAGGATTACAAAACCAGCTCAACCAATCCACCCGCAAAAGGCCTGGTCTACAGCTCGACCGATGGCACCACCTGGGTTGCCAATGGCTTTGCACTGCCCACGGGCGCCAATGCGATCGAACAAGGCGGCAGGGTCAGCAACGTGATAAGCGTGGGCAACAAGATCGTCATACCGACCGTCATGGCGCAGACCAGTCGCCGCATCAAGCCTACCGACCCCTATCCCACCCTGGTGACCGACAGTGCGCAAACAGGCACCAGCACCGACGGTTTGGTATTCACTTATGCGAGCACCAGCGGCATCAGCTATGCAGCCACCACGGTGGGCACTCCTGGCCTCACTCAATATTTCACCGGCCTGGAAGTGGAAGGTTCTGGTTTGCTGGGATACAACTTCAGCAACGCCACCAACTACTGGACGCTTGATGGAGTAAATTACACCGCGACGCAAGACATGGGTTTGCGCAGTGCTACGTTTGCCTATACCAGTCGTTTTGCTTATTCACCCTCGCTGAAACGGCTGGTGGTGATTCAGTGGGTTTCGGCCAAGCCGGCAACACCGACCATCATGACGAAAGATTTCTGATAGAGACAAACTACCGGCTGTCTGTCGCCTGTTGCGGTGGCAGCCAGCCAGTGGAATGAACAGGTCTGGCAGTTACGCCACTACACGTGGCGGGGTTCTTCACCTGGATACAGGGTATGCACGTCATCGCTCTGCCAGAAACACTTGCTGTCCACATCCATCAACGTCAGCGGGCCGGTGAAACCGGCGCCAGTATCAAGATTCCACACACACGCCGCTTGCAGCGGTTGCTTGCTGCCCACCTGAATGGTGGGCGTGTGGCCGATAAACACTTCCGGATACAACTTCAGGCGTGATGGATAACGCGTGCTGTCTTGCGGCAACGCAGGGTCCAGCGCCAACGCGGTTTCCCACAGTGAACGATCCCAGTACAGCATCGGTTTGAAATATTCCTGGCGAAAACCGCGAATGTGAGTGAAGCCGGCGTGCACAAACAGCCGTTGCTGCTCGTCCTGATAAAAATCCACCAACTCGTTTTCGATAAAGACGGCATGTGTCTCTCTCACAGACTGCGGCACTGATTGATAGGCCAGCAGCGTGGCGCGCCCGCCGTGCTTGAGCCAGTTGGGGTTCTCAATGCCTTTACGCAACCAGTCGAGCAGCAGCATGTCGTGGTTGCCACGCAGGAAAATGCACGGCTGCCGCTGCTTTAATGCCAGCAGAAAATCCAGCACAGCCGGCGACTCGCTCCAGCCGTCGACGTAGTCACCGAGAAACACCAGCAGGTCGGCCGGTGTAATTTCCGCGCGCACCAGCACCTGCTGCAACGCGCGCAAACCGCCGTGGATGTCGCCGATAACGAGGGTTCTGCTGTCGCTCATGTGTTGTCCACGCTGCCGGCCATTCGCCGTTGGTTGATCAAGCTGTCGATAAAAAACTGCGCGGATTATAGACTCCACCGCCAGCCACAAGTAACCACAACCGGCAATGACACCACTATGAGCTTGCTTCACACCGTGCGCGCCGAATTGGCGAAAGCTGCTGATCCGCAAAAAGCGCTCGCCATGCAAAAATACATGAAATCGCGTATGCCCTATCACGGCGTGCCAACACCGCTGCGGCGCAAGCTTACCAAACCAATCCTGCAAGCCCATCCAGTGAAAAACGCCGCCGGTTGGCGCAACGACCTGCTCGCGCTTTGGCGCGACGCCAGCTTCCGCGAAGAACGTTACACCGCACTCGACTTTGCCAAAGACCCGCGTGCGCGTGAATTCCACACCCTGCAAGCGCTGCCGATGTATGAAGAGTTGATCGTCGACGGTGCCTGGTGGGATTACGTTGACGACCTCGCACAGCGGCTCGGCGAAATTCTGCACAACGAACCCAAAGCCATGAAAGCGAAGCTGCTGCAGTGGAGCCAGTCACCGGATATGTGGAAGCGGCGCGCCTCAATCATTTGCCAGCTCGCTTGCAAGCAAGACACTGATCCTGATTTGTTGTATCGCTGCATCGAGGCATCCATCGACTCCAGCGAATTCTTTCTGCAAAAGGGCATTGGCTGGGCGCTAAGGCAATATGCCAGAACCAATCCGCAAGAGATCAGGCGTTACGTGCGTGACAATGAAAAACGACTGAGCCCTTTGAGCCGCCGCGAAGCGCTGAAGCATCTTTGAGTGCAGCACTTCGGTGCTGCCCGGCAGTTCAAACCGTATCGCTTTCTGCCGTTACCTGCGCGACTATTGTTGACCGATAACAGCTTGCTTACCGATGAGTGCCTATGAAAATTTCCGCGCGAGTATTGATCTGTAGCTCTGCCCTGCTGCTTGGGCTTGTCGCCTGCGAAAAGGCACAGGTGCCAACCAGCAGCGACCTGCCAACACAACAGGTGCGCGTAGCTGCACTCAGTCGCAGTGTCGACGATGCCGAAGCCCTGCGCAGCATCAAACGCCTGCAGTGGGCCTATGGTCACTATTCCGAACTCGGTCTGTGGTATGACTTCGCCGATCTGTTTGCCGACAGCGGCATCGGCCACTACACGCAAGGCGATCTCAACCGCGATCAAATCCGCGCGCTGTTTTTTGACCAGGTCGGTCAGGGCCGGCTGGGGCTGGCCACTGGCAGGATCTACCCGCACATCAGCTTTTCACCGGTGGTTGATCTGGCCGCCGACGGCACCCATGCCAAAGGCCGCTTCCGCATTCTGGCGATGCTGGGTGGCTACGGCGGCAACGCCATCTGGTTTCATGGCGTATATGAAAATGCTTATGTGAAGGAACAAGGC
>CANCGR010000006.1 GCA_947377625.1 Gammaproteobacteria bacterium
TTCAATTACAGCGAATCGCTGTCCAACGGCCACTCGGTAATGCCGCGCAACCAGGGGGCCACCACCGCCAACACCGGTTGCGCCAAGACCGCCTATAGCAGCACCGCCGTGGGCAACATCAACGTCAGCCTCGACAATGCCTTCCTGCCGGATTCGGTGAAGACGGCAATGAAGGCCGCCAACATCAGCTGCTTCAACTTCGGCCGCAGCTTCCGTGAAGAAGGTCTTGGCATCTTCCGTACCGGCGAAGGCACACCGCATATCTATCGCTACGTGGCGGGGCTCAAAGGCGCGCTGCAGGGTTCATGGACCTGGGATTCGTACGTGCAGTACGGCTCCTCGTCGTTCCAGCAGCGCCGTGAAGGCAACTTCCACACCGTGCGTTTCCAGAACGCCATCGACGCGGTGCTGAATCCGGCCGGGCAGATCGTCTGTCGCATCAACAATGACGCCATTACTACCAACGATGATGCGAACTGCGCACCGTTCAACTTGTTCGGCTATGGCTCGCCATCAGAGGCCGCCAAACGCTACGTCACCGGCACCTCCAGTCTCGACATGGATATCACGCAGACTGTCGCTGCTGCCAACGTGCAGGGCGACTTGTTCAAAGGCTGGGCCGGTAGCATCACTTCCGCCTTCGGCGTTGAATACCGCAAGGAAGCATTGGAAGCCGTCGCCGATGCTGATTCCGAGAAGGGCCTGTGGCAGACCAGCAACCGCAAAGCCGTGAAGGGCGATTACAACGTGAAGGAAGTCTATGCGGAGCTGCTGGTACCGCTGTTGCGCGACCGTGCGCTGATCAACAATCTTGATCTGAGCCTGGCGGCGCGCAGCACCGACTACAGCAGCTCGGGTCGCGTCACCACGTGGAAGATCGGGTCCAACTGGCAGATCAACGACCAGTTGCGCTTGCGCCTTACCAAGTCGCGCGATATCCGTGCCGGCAACATCGGCGAGCTGTTCACGCCGACTGCAGTAGCGCTCGGCAACGTCACCAACCCGATCAACAGCGCGCGTGTGCCGGTGCAAACTGTCACCACCGGCAACCCCTTGCTCAAGCCGGAACAGGCCGACACCGTGACTGCCGGTTTTGTGCTGACGCCGTCGTTCATCGACAAACTGCAGTTCTCGGCCGACTACTACAACATCGACATTCACGGCCAGATAGGCAGCATCACCGCGCAGAATATCGTTGACCAGTGTTACCTGTCCAAGGAGCAGGAGTTCTGCGCGAGAATTGAAACCGATTCCACCGGACTGATCACGAAAGTGAACAACTCGTTCTTCAATCTCAACCGCTTCAAGACTTCAGGCGTCGATCTGCAGACTGCGTGGTCCACCAGTCTCGGCCAGGGCCAGCTCGGTTTGCGCCTGACCAGCGCCTACGTCAACACCCGCGAAACCACCTTCAAGGTCGACGGGAGCAAGACCGAAACCGCCGGTGAATTTACCAATCCGCACTGGAAGCATTTTGTGCAAGCCAACTACCGCGTCGGCAATTTCAATGCGTTGGTGGACTGGCGCTGGTACGGTGGCGGCAAGATCAACAATGCGCGTATCGAGGGGTTTGCCGGTGTGCAGGGCGCCAACGTCAACGAGCTGCCATCGGTCAACTACGTCGGGCTCAACCTGAGCTATGACGTGTCCAAGCTGATCCGCAACTGGGATGGCACGGTGTTCTTCCGCGTTGATAACTTGCTCGACCGCGATCCGCCGTTTCCGCTGCGCAGCGCGTTCAACGACAATAACGGTCGCGGCTATCGTCTCGGCCTGCGCTTCACACTGTAAGTTGGCTTGAGTTTGAGCCGGGTACCCTCACGAATCATGAATTGGAGAAACAAGCCGATGCGTCACTACTCGATTCCTGCAGCCATCGCGGCCTCGCTGGCGCTGTCCGTGCTGCTTGGCAGCCATGCACTGGCGCAAGCGACGCAGGCCGACCAACGCGAGTGGGTTCGTGCAGGGCAGGGTGGCGTGCTGCCGGCGGAGACTGCTTTCAACAATGCCGACGGCAAGAGCGGCATCTTCAACGTGAAAGGTGCAGTCGACATGAAGGGCCATCCGTTCTTCGAGGTGCTGGGCACCAACGGTCGCGCCTGCGTGACCTGCCACCAGCCCTCCGATGCGATGGGACTCTCGCTGGCCTCGATCCGCCAGCAGTGGCAAAGCAACGGCGGCAAAGACCCGCTGTTTGCACCTGTCGATGGGGCCAACTGTCCCAATTTGCCGCGCGAGGAGGCGAAGTCGCATTCGCTGCTGCTCAACCGCGGCCTGATCCGCGTTGGTTTGCCGTGGCCCCCGCAGCCACGCAACGGCGTACCGACCGAACCTGAATTCACCATCGAAGTGGTGCGCGATCCGGCCGGCTGCAACACCGATCCGGTTTATGGACTCACCAGTCCCAAACCAACCGTGTCGGTGTACCGGCGTCCACGCATTGCGGCCAACCTCAAGTTCATGACCTACGAAGTGGGCCCCTTCAACGCCAAGCGGCTGGCGATGATCAATGATCGCGACCCCTTCACCGGCAAGTACATGAGCATGAACATCATGTCCGATGCGCGCGAGCCTTCGCTGCGCACACAGGCCATCAGCGCCGCGCGTGACCATCTGCAAGTGAAAGACGAACCGTCGGCAGACGCATTGGATCGCATCGTCAATTTCGAAAGCCAGCTTTACGCAGCGCAGGTGGACAGTCGCGTCGGCGGCTCGCTGGTAGAGAAGGGTGGGCCGGAAGCACTGGGCCCGCGCAATCTTGATAAACAGGAACGCGGCCTCGGTGACAACTTCGGCACGCCACTGTTCCACTCGTTTGCCATGTGGAATCCGGCGTCGAGCGAAGCACGCGCGCAGCGCGAGTTCCGCGAATCGGTGGCGCGCGGCAATGATGTGTTCTTCAAGCGGCCGTTCTATATCAGCGATACCACGCACATCAACACGGTGGGCATGGGCAACCCGATGAAGCGCACCTGCGCCACCTGCCACAACTCCAACATGGTCGGCACTGATTTGTCGGCCGGCTGGGTCGATGTGGGCACCACCAACCTGCCGTATGCGCGTGTCACGCTCGATAATCCGTGGAGCGAAGCCAAGGCTGAGCTGCCGCTGTTCAAGATCACTTGCAACGCCGAAGCGCGTCCGCATCCGTTTCTTGGCCGCGTGATCTACACGCAGGACCCGGGTCGCGCGCTGATCTCCGGTCGCTGCGTCGATGTTGGCTCCATCGTAATGGGGCAGTTTCGCGGACTGGCGGCACGCGCGCCGTATTTCTCCAACGGCTCGGCTGCCACGCTGCGGGATCTGGTCGATTTCTATGACCGTCGTTTCAACATTGGCTACACCACGCAGGAGAAGGAAGACCTCACCAATTTCCTTAGCGTGTTGTGAAACCGATGTTGCGCCTTCTTACCGAATCCGCCAGGAACCAAGTCATGTCCAGAATTTCTTCCCATCGACTGTTCACCATCGCGCTGCCGCTGGCCTTGCTGGCCGGCAGTGTCGGCGCCGCCGAATCGCAGCGGCTGACTTTTGTTGCTTGCCCGGTGTTCCAGGACACCAACACCGTGCCGTGCTGGTTGGCTGAATATCAGGGCGAAACTTATTTTCTTGGCATCCAGACTGACTCCGGCGGCTGGACGCCGCCGCTGCAAGGTCATCAGGTGCTGGTGGAAAGTGTCGTCACCGCGCAGCCGCGCGTGTGCGGCGGCATAGTGCTGGCTTCGGCCGGCTCCGTGTTCGACAAGCGTCCCTCCGGCAAGTCCGCCGGTGTTGATCTGCCGCAGCCACCGGTGATTTCCACCATGCGTGAGCTCGACAGCAGTTGCCGCACCATGCTGCCGGAAAATCCGCGCTACAACACGCTGGAACCGCGTCGCGGGCCAGGACCGGGCAATGCGCAGATCGCGGGATTGCAACCGAACGCGGGTGCCCCACGTGCCGCTGCCGAACCACTCAAGCCGCCTTTCGCCGCCAAGACGTTCGAACTGCATTACGAATTCGATTCCGAACTGGCCGGACTCACGATCAATAAATTGCAGGAAGCACTGAAGTACGCCGACGACATCAAGGCCAAGGCGGTGGAAGTCGTCAGCCACCGCGCCAGCGTCAAGCTTTCGAACGGCAAGCAGTTGGACGAGATACCGAAGATTGCCGAACTGCGCGCGAAGGAGCTTGCCAACGTGATCCGCATGTTCGGTCTGCCAAAGGGCACGGAGCTGAAAGTGCGCTTCGTTGCCGACGCACAAGTCGGCAACGGCATCGATGACTGGACCCGTCGTCGCAGCGACATCATCGTCACTCCGTGAGCGGCGAGTCCCGCTGACCGTGCGACCTGGTTATTTGGTCGCCGGTGGCGCGGGGTTATTCAGAGGCTCCCTAGGGAATCCTGTTACCTGTGGAATCGTAGCCGGTGTTGGTCGCGCTACGGCGGCCCTGGAACAGCCGGTAACCGGGGCGATCTTGCCAACTTGAAGGACCTGCGAGGATTTTGCCGTGCTTGAGCACGACTTCGCGGACAATTTTTTCGCGCGCGTTGTAGCTCGCATCGCCATCGCGGTCACCCGCTTGCCAGCCGAAATCGTTGCTGGCCACCATCACGATGTCGATGCCTTCGACCTCTTCGAGAATGGTGTCGATCATGCCTACACCCTGCGGGTTTTCGATCTGGATCATGATCAAAATATTGTTGTTGGCGTTGGTCTGGTAGCCGGCACCCCAAAGCTGGGTGAACTGGCCGCCGCCGGAGCTGCGATGACCCCACGGTTTGGTGTTGGGATTGTCGCGGTTACCGATCGGCCATTTGGCGTACGCGATCGCCTTGCGCGCCTCTTCCACGGTATCAACCATGGGGATGATGATGCCGAGTGCGCCGGCATCGGTGGCTTTCTGGATGTCGCCCGGGTTCGCGTTCGGCACGCGCACGAACGGAATGCAACCGGCTTGCGCGATCACCCTGATCAAATCCTCTGACTCGTGCCACGTCAGCCGCGAGTGCTGCATTTCGACCCAGACGAAATCCTGTCCCTCGCAGGCTTTCTTCGCCGCATCGAGATCCGGCGAGAAGATGGTGTTGCTGAAGATCTGTTTGCCTTCCTTCAGCTTGGTGATGACAGTGTTGAAAGTCTGCGAACCAGCGGGGATGCCGGCGACTGGTCTGGCATCGCCGGCAGCACGGCCCTGCGCTGCGGCTGGCGCCGCAGGAGCCGCTGGTGGCTGCGCCGAGGCAACCTGGACAGTTGCGACGGCGGAGACGACCGCAGCCAGACCGGCCGTGGTAGCAAGAAAATCCCGCCTGTTCATCGGGCCGGTATTGCTGGCGGCGTTAGTGTCGATCTCGGGATTGGTGTTGTTGCTGGAGTCAGAGTTATTCATAAATTAGCCGGTTATCTGGTTGATTATTGAGGGTGACGAGCATCATAAGCGAAACATACAAATCTGGAATATCACGTGGCGCGCGGGCGTCGTGGCAGTACATCACTCCAGCGACTTCGCCACGCGAAAGCCGAGATAGTCGTGACCGCGCGTGGTGGCTGGATAGGGTGCACCACGCCGCGCCGAGCGCTGCATGTACGGATTGCTGGTGAAGGTGCCGCTGCGGAACACGCGGTTGGCGCAGTTGCCTTCGGTGCTGGCGCTGCCATCAGTTGGCGCGTGTTTGTAGTCTTCTTCGTAGCAATCCTGTGTCCACTCAAAAATATTGCCGTGCATGTCGTACAGACCCCAGGCATTGGGCGGGAATGATGCTACCGGCGAAGTCTCGTCGACCCACACGTCGCGGCCTTCGGCAAAGCCGCCGCGATCATGACCGCGCAGACCGAAATTGCCGTAGTTGTAATCGAGCGTGTTACCCCACGGAAATGCCGTAGTGGTGCCGGCACGCGCCGCATATTCATACTCTGCTTCGCTCGGCAAACGGTACATATCATCCTTGCCGATCTTCCAGTTGAGCCAGCCAACATAGTGCTGGGCGTCGTACCAGCTCATGCCAACCGCTGGTCGTTTGCCACGGCCATAGTCACGGTAATTGGCGTTGGGCTTGCCATCGGGATTCAGCTTGAGTGCTTCATCAATCAACGCACCTTCGCACCAGTTGTCGCGCACGCAGGCTTCCCATTGTTCCCACGTCACCGGCGTGGCAGCCAGTGCATACGCGTGCGCAATGGTGACGCGGTGCTGCGGTTCATTGTCGCGCCGCTCCGCTTCATTTTTGGGTGAGCCCATCATGAAGTTGCCGGCCGGTATTACCAGCATGGTGGGGCAGTGACGACATTCGGTGAAACTCTGACCCGGCGCAGGTGCTGCTTTCTCGGCGGCTTGCACCGACAGTGCTGCGCTGGTGCCGAGCACAAGCACAAGCAGCAAGTGGAGTGCGTTATGTTTGTTGTTCATGGCTGGCTTCTCTTTTTCCGACGCAGCCTCATTGTGGTTTGCTTGCGCCATATCAGGCAATGATTTGTTGCAGCGCTCGACCAGCTATCGCAGCGCTGTTGACAACTTTCTTGACCAATACGGAAAATTTGTTCCAGTTGTCACTGTTTGCCGCCAAGTCCGGCTGCACGATCACGAAACTGGTTGAACATTGATTCATCACTGGGAACACAACGATCTTCGAGAATTCCTGACCAGCCGCCGATTGCCATTTGCTGTTGCGGGATCAGTGTCCAGATTTTTGTGCTGGCGACCCATGGCGCAGTGTAGAGCGCGGGATCTTTCAGCGTCAGTTGCACGCGCAGCCGGTTCGGGCTCGGCCGGTCCCAGCGTTCTTCCAATATTGCATCGGCGCTGATTGGGTAGCCGTATTGATCCAGCCATTGTCTCTCGTCGAAGCCCACTGACGTGACGACGAGCGCGTCGCCTTGCCACTTGCCAACCGAGTAACCGTTGTAGCGGGGCAGGTAATCGTCAACCTTGGGCGCGGTGCGGCCATCAACCCAGATTTCGCGGTGGTCCCAGGTCCATTCGAACAACTGCAGCAGGCGATTATTCTGTTGCACCACTTCCATGGTGGCGCCGCCGCCGGAGAAAGTAATCAGTCGTGCAAGACCCAGCGGCTCGCAACGCATCTCCGGATCATTGCCGAACGCTGGCAGCACCGCGCGTCGCAAACCGATGTCGAGATCTGTGCGACTCTTGGCCTCGTTGCTGCCGAGCTCGAGTCCGCGCGCGGGCTTGTTGAGATCGAAGCGGCGCTGGCCTTCCAGCGTGCGTGGTGGCACAGAGCCGAAGAAACCGTAGCCCGGCCAGCCGACCGGATCGCGGCACTCAGGGCAGGGCGCAAGCCCATACTGTTCAGGTGCGCGGCTCCACAGACCGGAGAAATCACGCTTGGTGTAGGCGCGCGTGTCAGTATCCGAATTGCCGATACCACCGGGTGCAGCAGCTTCGCGCTGGGCACTGGCGCCTTGTGCGAGCAGCACGGCTGTCAGCAATACGCACAGCGTCGCAAGAACGGTCTTGTTCATGGGCGATTCTCCTGTCCAGGCAACACGATGTCGCCTTTGGGTTGCAGGCCTCCGGCCTTGCCATCAAGATCAACAGCACCGGTTGCCTTGCCACCGCCAATCGGTGCACCGTCGGCCGCTTCGATCATCATGACAATGCCGCTGAACCCACCGGCACGTGAAGTTGCCAGTGTCAACTTGACGCGCGCGCCATACTGCAAGCCTTCTTCGACTCGCTTCTTGGTCCAGCCCTGGCGCGCCATCATCGACGGGTTCGTCAACAGCTCACTGACCCAGTGCTCGACTACGCCGTTCTCGACCGTGCGTTCAAACACCATGGTCGGGTGCGGGTTCATGTAGTTGAACTGCACTACGGTGGCCCAGGTGGTCCACAGCTTGCCGGTGTCATAGGAAATGCTGCTGCCGTGGTGGGCTTGAGCGAGCGTGCAAACCATCAACAATGCAAAAAACGACATGAATTGCTTTTTCATTTTGCACCTCGCACGTTGTTGTAAACGGCTTCGATGAAATTATCACTGGTCCAGTCAGTACCGGCGTTGCCGAATACGCCGGCATAGTCGAGCACAGGCAGGCTGTCACGCACTTGCTGCAGCGTCTGGCCCTTGCTTGCGGCCTGTTGAATGCGATCGCGCACGATGTTGACCATGTCGCGATATTCGGCGACATCGGCTTCGTCATAGAGGCGGCCGTGCCCGGGAATCACCAACGTGCCGCCTTGGCCGCGCGTTTCCGCCACTGTGATGTCGAGGATACGATTCAGCGCCGCCAGCACGCCGTTGATACTGCCGTCTTCGGCCGTGTCGAAACGCGGAAAGCTGTTGGTGGCAATCACGTCACCGGCCACCACCACGTCGGAGCCTCGGAAAAATACCAGCGAATCGCTGTCGCCTTTGGCCTTGGGCAGCTTGATGATTTCGATGGCCTCGCCATTGAAATAAATAACTTTGGAATCACCGTAGAAAGTGTCCATCACCAGTTTGCTGGCGTCGGCTTTTGCTTCTGCCAATCGTAGCCCGACATTTTCCTGGGCCAGGATTGCCGCTCGCTGACTCGGGCCATCAGACAGCAGCAGGTTGCCGCCGGTGTGGTCGGCCTGCCATTGCGTGTTGATGATGTAGTGGATGGGCTTGCCGCCAGTGATGCGGCGGATTTCTTCGAGCAAACGTGGCGCCATCGCGGCGGTGCCGGTATCGACCAGCAGCACGCCTTCATTGCCCACTTGCACCGTGACATTGGCGCCAGCGCCGGTGATGAGCCAAATGCGATCGCGCACTTGCACTGAATGCAGCGCCGTATCTCGCGGTGGTGCAGCAAGCGCTGGCGGTGCGGTGACCTTGACCACGTTATTACTGTCGATGTTGCGAGTGAACTCCGGATACATCGAGGCACCGCCGCTGGCGAGCACCCAACGCGGAACGCTGTACTTCTTCGCGAAATCATCCAGCAGGGTGTTGGTGCCAGGCAGGTAGTGCGGCACGAAGTATTTGTTCGACGTGGTTTCTTCGCCGGGGAAACATTTGTAAAAAGTAGGCCCGTCGTTGCGGGTGAACGGATAGCCCAGTACCGGCACCGGTCGCAGCGTCAGTTCGTACTCGGTGGTGCGCACGAACGGCTCTGACAAATAGACCGGATCCTCGACGACTGTAGTAACCAGCAGATAGTTGTCGAAGCGTTCGAAATACTCGGTCATCTTCGCGCGTTCACTGGTGGGTGTGCCGTTACGGCGCAGCCAGCCGGTTTTCAGATGCGTCGTTTCCACCACCAGTTTGTCGCCTTGCCAATGCCCGGTGGAAAAACCGCTGAACGAGTGCAACGCAGTTTCCGGCGGATGCGCACGACCATCCATCCACACCACACGATCCAGACCAAAGGTGCCATCGAGCGTGATGGCCTGCACCACGCGTTGCACTGGATCATAGATCTTGCCGACGCTGAGCGTGTTCGGTCCCCAGGTCTGGTAAGCCGCCGGGTGCGGGGTGCACTGGTGTTCCGGCACGCTCAGCCACGAACCGGAATAGCTCTCGGCCTTGCGCAAGCCGGCCGCATTCAACGGCAGGCCCATGTAATCACCAATTTCCGGGCCCTGGCCGCGATCATTGAGGTCTTCGTGACCAAACATGCCGGGGTGATCCCATTCGCCGGTGAAATCCACTTGTGCCAGCACTGGCGTGCTTGCGGCATAGATCAACGGTAGCACTATCAATATAAGTTTCATGTCAGCCACCCTTCGGTTGTGGCGCTGCCGTTTGACAGGGCGAGGGATTCCACTTCGCTGCATCCGGCTCGCGCTTGAACTGCGACGACGTTAGGAACGGGCTGCTGAGGTAGACCGGATCGCGCACAATGCTGAGCACGGTCAAGTAATCGTTGCCCGCAGTAGCGACGCGCGAAAAATATTCAGTGAGTTGCGTGCTGTCGCTGTAGGGCACGCCGTTCTTGCGCAGGTAGCCGGCGCGTAACTGGTTGGTGTTTACTTTCAGCGAGGCTTGCAAGGGGCCTTGCGGCAGGTCTTTCGGGCTGCCGAACACCATGCGCATGTCGAAGCCGGCCACGGCCCGCGTCCACTCGGCAGTTGAGTTGCCCTGCCAGCTCGGCGCCGCTGCTGCAGTGGTGTTGGCAGCAAAATGCAGCAGCCGGGTTTGCTGGCCGGCGTCGGTGTCGATGCGCAGTGTGTCGTTGCCTTCCCAGGTGATGTGCAGGCGCAACGGTTGGCGCATCAGTCCGGCGGCACCAAAGGCCTTGCACTGTTCGCCGTTGGCGATGTCGCGTTCGCGATCCCATGCATTGGCCACGCGCCGCCCGTTCGGATTCACCGGCACGCTGGTCACGTCGCCTTTTGGCGGCGTCACCATGCGCCACAACCAGTCTTCAGTTACCAACGCCACCCAGTAGCCGGTGATATCGACTTGTGCCGCTTCACGCGGCGAGCGTGGCGCCGGTGGTGGGCCACCCGGGCCTGGCGGTTGCGCCTGCGTCGCGGCGGTAAGGAGCAGGCCGGCAACCAGAGCAATGGTAGTTGTGGGTAATCTGCCGCTCATAGATCAGGCCCCCCGTCGCGGCTTTTCCAGCCGAAGCCATCGGTGGTGCGTTCGATCTTGAGCAGCAGCACGCGATGCTCCGCCTCGATGCGGCCAGGAATGCCGGTGATGATTACCGGATCGCCGGCGCGGATTGTTTCTGTCGAGATACCGCTGGCACCCAACTGCGTGGCGCCTTGCCATTCGATGGCCCAGCGCACCTCGTTGCCGGCGTCATCTTTCGCGAGCACGTGCAGCACCGAATGCGGGTTGCGGTACAGGAACTGCACCACCTTGCCTTTGAAGGTGATCGTGGTGTCCGCCTGGTAAACGGCAGCGAACGAATGGTGTGCATCGGCTGGCGGCACTGAGGCCAGCGTTGTCGCCACTAACAGCAAGGGGATTAATAAACGTTTCACTGTCATGCCTCCGGTCCGCTGCGGACCTGTTAGTGGAGTTGTTATTTCACGGTCTCGCGCTGCACGATCTCTGCCTGCATGCAGGTGGAGACAACTTGCCAGAACCGCAGATAGGGTTGGTTGCCGAGCACGAAGGGGTGCACATCGCCAGCTTTGCGAGTGGTCAGCGCAGCCAGTCGCGCTGGTGTGGCATCGAAGATCGGATGATTCTGGATTTCCACGTCCACTCGCATGCTGCGCGCGACGTCGATGTAATGGGCTATTGATGCGACATATTGTTTGAGTGCCGGTACCGGCACGAAGCCCGGCGCCAGCACCGTGCCGCCGAACAGGCCGGCCACATGCGGCTTGCCGCCATCACGCACTGCAAAAATGAACGCCAGCGATCCGGGCGTATGGCCTGGTATCGCGACCGGCGTGATGGTGGTGTCGCCGACCACCAGTGGCTCGCCTTCGCGCAGCACCATGTCACGTGCAGGCTTGGGTGCATCGCCGAACAACTGGCTGGGTTTTTCGGCGGCGATGGTGTCCCAGTCTGCAGCAGTGGTGGCGATGCGCGCGCCATAACGCTTTTGCAGTGCGGCGGCACCACCGTAGTGGTCGCTGTGCCCGTGACCGAGCAACACATACTTGATGTTGGCTGGGTTGAGTCCCAGCTTCACCAGACCAGGCAGCACCACGGTGTCGATGTCACCGGGGTGACCGGAATCGATCAACACAATGCCGTTGGTGGTCGTCAGGGCATAGACGATGGTTTCCGAATTGCCGACCGCATACAGGTTGTCGAACAGTTGCACCGGCTGCAGCGGCGGCGCCGAAAAGTTGTTCGGTCTGGCATTGCCAGCCACACAGAAGAAGTCAAACACCGGCAACAAGTCTTTGCCGGCCAGCGACCGGGCGGAGTCGATGAGTGCTGCGGGTGAAGGCGGCGAAGAAGGTGGCGAAGGTTGCGCAGCCACCGGTGTAACGCCAGCGAGCAGGGCTAGTAGTGATGCCAGCAGCACACAGTGACTGTTACGGCGCTTCGTCGTTGGCATTCCCCCTCCGGCTGGTCACTTGCATGACTCTTGTAGGTAAGAGGCTGATGCTGCGGTAAACGACGAGAGAGCGGAAATTGCTTGTAGCAATGACAGGTATCGGGAGGGGCGATACCGTGAGAATTCAGAGCGACGCCGCGACCTCGGCTATCAAGGCGCGCATCCATTTGTGAGAGAGGCTTTCAGTGAAGCGCGGATTCCACATCAATCGTTCCACCAACGGCGGCACTGCCACCGGCAGTTCAATCAGTTTGATGCCAGCTGCTTGCTGCAGGCGTTCAGCGAGTCGCCTGGGCACCATCGCCAGCATGGAAGTGCCTTGCAACAGAAACGGTGCATTGGTGAAGCTTTCCGTCGACGCGACGATGTTGCGCTGTACGCCATTGCGCGCCAGGTGTTCATCGGCCAGCGAACTGTGATTGTTGTCACCAATGTCGAACGCCATGTGGGGCTGCGCCAGGAATTCACTGAGTGTCAGCGTTGCTGCGACCGCAGGATGACCTGCCCACGCAATGCACACCCAGGCATCCCTGAACAAGCCGGTGGAAGGCAGGCCGGTTTCGACTTCTTCCGGCAAGATGCTGAAATCGATCTCGGCGGCGGCCAGTCGGTCTTTGGCAGTGCCGTCGAGTTTGACGAAGCGCACTGAAATGCCGGGTGCCGCCTGTTCCAATCGTGTTACCAGCGGCCCCAGCATCAACAACACTGCGTAGTCGGTGGCGGCGATGCGGAACTCACGGATTTCTTGCGCCGGATCGAACGGCTTGCTGGTATTGAGCAGGTCTTCGAGTTGCAGCAGGCACTGTCGTAACGGTATTGCCATTTCAGTGGCAAAGGCTGTCAATTCGAGATTGCGCCCAACTCTCACCAACAGTTCATCGCCAAACACCTGCCGTAAGCGTGCGAGCATGCCGCTCATTGCCGATTGGCTCAAACACAGCTTCTCACTGGCGCGCGTCACATTGCGCTCGGTCAGCAGCAGATCCAGCGCTACCAACAGATTGAGATCAATTTGTCTGAGATTCATGTTCTGACACCTCTGGCCCAACGCCAGCAATCTGCAAATTTCATAATTGCTTTCATCATTCCAACGCGACTACCAACACCGCTTTGGCCGGCACTTGCAGCGTTACCTTGCCATTGGCGCCAACGGTTTCGAAGCGGGTCGGCGCCACGGTTTGTGGGCGCTCAAAAGTGTTGTGGGCATCCATCTTCTCGTGCGTCAGCAACTGCCCTGTCGCGCGTTGCAAAGCGATGCTGCTGCCAATCACCAGCGTTTCGCTATTGCGCGGATCGAGATTGGCAACGGCCACATAAAGCTTGCCGTCCTTGCCGCGCGCCGTAGTTACACTGAGTTTGGGCATGGTGTCGCCGCTGCTGCCGATAGTGGGATTGCCTTCCAGCGTGAACGGTAGCCGTGTCGCATCCTGGAACGGTACGTACATGCGGAACACATGGTAGGTCGGCGTCAGCAACATCTTGTCCTTGTCGGTGAGTATCATCGCCTGCAACACGTTGGCCATCTGCGCAATGTTGGCCATGCGCATGCGCTCGGCATAGGCATGGAAAATATTGAAGTTGACCGCCGTTACCACTGCATCGCGCAGGCTGTTTTGCTGGAACAAAAAGCCGGGGTTGTCGCCGGTTGCGGTGTCGTACCAGGTGCCCCATTCATCGACGTAAAAGCCGACCTTCTGCGTCTTGTCGTAGCGGTCGAGGATGGCGACGTTGTCGCGGATGAAACCTTCGATGCGACGGGTCTGCTTCAGCGTCGCCAGCCATGCGGTCTCATCGAAGCCCAGCGCCGGGCCCTTGTTGGTGTCCCAACTGCCGGACGGCAAGGTGTAATAGTGATGGCCGATACCATTGAGCCGTACATCTTTGCCAACGTGCTGCACCAGGTAGTCGGTCCATTCCGTCAACGCCGTATGGCCGCCGCTGGCGATCAATTCCGGCTGGTTGTCGGCCGGTGTCTTCAGGAAACTGGCGTAGTGCTTGTACAGATCCGTGTAATAGGCCGGCGTCATGTTGCCGCCGCAGCCCCAGGCTTCGTTGCCGATTGCGAAATATTGCACCTTCCACGGCTGATCGCGGCCGTTCTGCCGGCGCAGGTTGGCCAGCGTGCTCTGCGAATTGGAGGTCAGGTATTCCAGCCACTGCGCCATTTCTGCCGCACTACCAGTGCCGAGATTGCCGTTGATATAGACATCGGCGCCGATCAACTCGGCGAACGCCATGAATTCGTGAGTGCCAAAGGCATTGTCGTCGATGACACCACCCCAAGTGGTATTGACGGTTTTCTTGCGTTGTGCGGGCGGACCGATGCCGTCTTGCCAGTGGTATTCATCGGCGAAACAGCCACCGGGCCAACGCAATACCGGTACGTGCAGTTCCTGTAGCGCCTTCACCACATCGCTGCGGTAGCCATCGACATTGGCAATAGCAGATTGCTTGCCGACCCAGACGCCCTCGTAGATGCCGCGCCCCAGGTGTTCCATGAACTGGCCATAGATATGGCGGTTGATGACCGGGCCTGGATGAGCGACATCGATCGTCATCCGCGTTTCGGCAACGACTGGTGTGACCATCAATGCCAGCCACAAACATCCCAACGCTTTCATGCCGCTTACCTCTCACGCATTGCGAGCGGCATCATTATGCGGTTCCACAACAGTCCTGCAAACAGCAGCAGCGCGAAACCAGTTGCCAGCATGAAACCGTAGCGGATATTGCCGAACAGGTCGCTGACTGCTGCCATTGCCAAAGGCCCTGCCGCTGCGCTGAATGCAGTGAAGAACAGGATGACGCCGGCGATGGTGCCTTGTTCATGCGCCTGAAAGCAGCTGATGCCTTTGGAATTCAAGGTTGGATAAAGCACTGACATGAACAGTCCAGACAAGGGCAACAGCCACAGCGCGGCAGCAGTGCCGCCAGCGAGACTGCCGGCAAAACACGCCAGAATCGCCAGGGCCAATACCACCAGCACACTGTCCCAGCGCAGCCGGTCAAGCAACCAGGCGCCGAGAAAACGGCCGACCGCGCGCAGCACAAAGAACGCAGTCAATGCATAGGTGGCCAGCCACGGGCTGGGGCCTTGATAGTCCTGCAGCCAGGTTGGCATCCACACGTAGATCGCCACTTCCACTGCCACATACAGCATGATCAGGCTGGAAAAACCGAGTGCACAGGGATTCTTCAGCATCATCAAGGTCTGGGAAAATGACACCGGAGTTTCCGACGTCTGCGCCGACGAGGGATAACGCACCCGCGTCGCTGCCAGCATCAGTGCGCCACAGATCACGGCTGCCGCCACATACAAATACTTCCATGACACGCCCTGCGCCAACAGCGTGGCGACCAGCGCGGGCCCGACGATAGAGCCAATCGCGAAGAAGCCTTCGATGGTGTTCATGAAGGTCATGTGTTCACGTGGCGAGCCGGTTACATCACCGACCAGTGCCAGTGCGCCGACTTTAAACACGCTGACACCAATGCCGGATAATGCCAGCAGTGCCACGAAGAAGCCGAAGCTGGCGCCGAACACAAACAACAGCGAGCCTGCTCCGTACAGCAACAGGCCCAGCATGATGGTGCGTTTGCGACCTTGCCGGTCGGTGAGGAAGCCCAGGCACAGACCACCGGCGGCGATGGCCACCATCGGCACATAGTGAAAGGCGCTGGCTGCGCTAAGCGACAACGAGAATTCTTCGATCAGCAACGGAATGATGCTGCCCACCGCATCGGTGGTCATCGCAAACATGAAGAACATCATGCAGGTGAGGATCTTGATCAAGCGGATGTCGCGGCGTTGCAGTGAGGCGTCGGACATGGAGGTCCCCGGTAAGGTTGGAAACTTGTTTTTGCAGGATATTACACTTTACCCTTTTTGCAATCGATTGCATTATAGTGTCTGGCATTCGGATGCATAAGCGGGAACGATGAAGAATCAGGTGCAGTTGATAACCTATGCGGACCGCCTTGCCGGCGGAGATATTGCCACGCTTGCCGCATTGCTGCGCGGCCCGTTGTCAGGCCTGTTTGGCGGTGTGCACCTGCTGCCGTTCTTCGATCCGATTGACGGCCTTGACGCCGGTTTCGATCCGGTTGACCACGCCATGGTCGATCCCCGGCTCGGCAGTTGGCAGGACATCAATCGCCTGTCGGCAGAGGTTGAGCTGGTCGCTGATCTCATCGTCAATCACCTCTCGTTGAAATCACCGCAGTGCCGCGACTTTCTCGCCAACGGAGCCGCCTCACCGTGGCACGGATTGCTGCTGACACGCGAGCGGGTGTTTCCCGGCGGGGCCAGTGCTGCACAGTTGCAAGCCATTTACCGGCCACGTCCGGGTTTGCCGTTTTGCGACGCACATTTTGCCAATGGCGACAGTGTGCAGTTGTGGAGCACGTTCACGCACGAACAGATCGACATCGACGTCAACCATCCGCTCGGGCGCCAGTATCTCGACGGCATTCTGCAAACTTTTGCCGGCAATGGTGTGCGCATGGTGCGGCTCGATGCCGTAGGCTATGCGATCAAACAGGCAGGCACTTCCTGTTTCATGCTGCCGGAAACTTTCGCGTTCATCGCACAGCTTTCGGCACGCGTGCGTGCGCTCGGCATGGAAGTGCTGGTGGAGATTCATGCGCATTACCAGCGCCAGATCGAGATCGCACGGCAGGTTGATTGGGTGTACGACTTTGCGCTGCCGCCGCTGCTGTTGCATGCCTTCAACTTCCATACTGCCGCGCCACTCAAACAGTGGTTGCGCATTCGCCCGCGCAACACTCTCACTGTGCTCGACACCCATGACGGTATCGGCATCATCGATATAGGGCGCGATGGTGAAAAACCGGGCTTGGTGCCGCCGGCGGAACTGGATCAACTGGTGGAGATCATTCACGCCAACAGTCATGGTGGAAGTCGTCTGGCTACCGGCGCAGCTGCCTCCAATCTCGATCTGTACCAGGTCAACTGCACCTACTACGATGCACTTGGTCGCGATGACCGGCGCTATTTGCTGGCGCGCGCCGTGCAGTTTTTTGTACCCGGCATACCGCAGGTCTATTACGTGGGGCTGCTGGCCGGCGTGAATGACATGAACTTGCTGGCTAAGACGGGTGTGGGGCGCGACATCAATCGCCACTATTACACAGCGGACGAAGTGCTGGCATCGATGCGGAAATTTGTGGTCAGGGGACTGTGTGCATTGATCAAGCTGCGCAATTCACACCCGGCTTTTACCGGCACGTTTTCGTTGCCGGAATGTGGGGCTGACGAGCTGGTGCTGCGCTGGGAGCAGGCAGCAGACTTCGCTGAATTGCGTGTCAACTTTCTGGATGACAGCAACAGTGTGCGTATTTCGCACGCCACCGGCGAAAAAAAGTTTGAAATATGTACGATGCGCTGCGCCTGGGTTGAGGAAATCTGTGCATGAAAGAAATGATGTACGGCGCCATAGAAGCGGGCGGCACCAAATTCATCTGCGCCGTGGCGGATGCGCATGGCCAAACCCTGGCCAGTACGCGCATTGCCACCACCAGCGCGCACGACACGCTGGCGGCGTGCGTCGATTTTTTCGAATCACAGAAAAATGCTGAAAGTATCTATGCCGGTATTGGTATCGCGGCTTTTGGCCCGCTCGACTTGCACCGCGGCTCGCCCACTTACGGCCATATTCTGGATACGCCCAAGCCGCAATGGTCGCAGACGGATCTGGTCTCACCATTGACGAGGTTTGGCTGCCCGGTTGCTGTCGATACTGATGTCAATGCTGCAGCCATGGCAGAAGCGCTGCACGGCGCCGGGCGTGGTTGCGACGTAGTTGTGTACATCACCGTTGGCACCGGCATCGGCGGTGGTGTGTTTATCAAGGGGCAGACTTTGCACGGCGCACTGCATCCTGAAATGGGTCACATCGGCGTGCGCAAGCATGCAGGTGATCGTAAGTTTGCAGGCACTTGTCGCTTCCATGGGGACTGTCTGGAAGGGATGGCAAGCGGGCCTGCCATCATGGCCCGTTACGGTGCAGCGCTTGATGCATTGCCTGCCGAGCACGAAGCG
>CANCGR010000007.1 GCA_947377625.1 Gammaproteobacteria bacterium
AAGAAGGCAGCAAGCCGGGTGCAGTGGTGCCGCTTAACGAACTTGAGCTGGCCTCACGCTTGTCGTTCTTCCTGTGGAGCACGATTCCCGACAACGAACTGCTTGATCTGGCGTCCCGCAATGAATTGCGCAAAGGCGACAACATGGAAAAACAGATCAATCGCATGATGGCCGATCCGAAAGCCTCGGCCTTGGTCGACAACTTTGTGGCTGAGTGGCTGCGTCTGCGCGATATCGAGGGCATCAATCCGGATCCTGAAATCTTTCCGAATTACAAACCCGGAATCCTGGTCGCGTTCAAAAAAGAGATCAGCTTGTTTGTCAGTGATTTGCTCAAGCGCGATGCCGATGTGCATGAGCTGATGACTTCCGATGAAACTTTCCTCAACGAAGACCTGGCACTGCATTACGGTTTCACCGATGTGAAAGGCAACAACTTCCGCAAAGTGAAACTGACGCAGCCGGAACGCCGCGGTCTGTTGGGCAAAGGTGGTGTGCAGATGGTGACGTCCTACGCCAACCGCACCACACCGGTTATTCGTGGTGCCTACATCATGGAAAACTTCCAGGGCGTGCCGCCAGCCAATCCGCCGCAAAATGTCCCGGCTTTCCCGGAAACACCGGAAGGTGCAGCCGTGGCGCAAACGGTGCGTGAACGTCTGAAGCATCATCGCGACAATCCGGTATGTGCCGGTTGCCATGACATCATGGACCCGCTCGGCTTGGCGCTGGAAAACTTCAACGCGATTGGCGAGTTCCGTATTCGCGACAGCGATGCCGGCAACGTAGCGATTGATGCCAGTGGCCAGTTGGCCGATGGCACACCATTGCACGGCATCAACGATTTGCGTAATTCTCTGGTGGAAAGACCTGACCAGTTTGCACAAGTGTTCACCACCAAGTTGATGACCTACGCCCTTGGCCGAGGTGTTGAAGCCAGCGACATGCCTGCCGTGCGCACCATCGTGCATCAGTCGGCCACCAGGAAATACAAAATGTCGTCGATCATCAAAGGCATTATTGAAAGCGAACAGTTCCAGAAAACAAGCGTTCCCGTTGAAGAACCGAAAGTGGGCAGCCTGTAACGCTACCAACAGGTAGAGGAGAAACACCATGTTCATTACCAAAAAGCATTTGCACCGCCGCACCTTTCTGCGCAGCGCGCTGGCAACCATGTCGCTGCCACTGCTGGATGCGATGATTCCGGCCGGCACTGCATTGGCAAAAACTGCAGCAGTTGCGCCGCCGCGTCTGGGCTTCTTCTATTTTCCGCATGGCGCGGTAATGAGCGGCTGGACGCCTGACAAGGTCGGCAGTGATTTCGAGTTGAAGAAATTGCTCAAGCCGCTGGAAAAATACCAGAAGCACATGACCATCGTATCGAACATGGAAAACAAACGTGCCTATGGGCCAGTGCATGCCATTACACCTGGCACCTGGTTGATGGGTGATGCGCCGCGTGTGAGCCATGAACCTTTCGGCGGCACCACCATCGACCAGATCGCCGCGTTGCATATCGGGCAGGATACGCCGCTGCCGTCGATTGAAGTGTGCACCGAAACCAGTGGCGCTGCTGGCGCCTGTGATCGCGCCTACGGCTGCAGCTATGCCGGCACCATTTCATTTCGCACACCCACCACGCCATTGCCGATGGAAAACAATCCGCGCAAATTGTTCCAGAGCCTGTTCGGTGTGGGCGACAACGCGGCCGAGCGTGATCGCCTGGGCAAGCAAACCGCCAGCATTCTCGACTTGATGATGAGTGAGTCCAACGATCTTGCCAAACGCCTCGGTGCTGCCGATCGCGCCACCCTCGGCGACTATCTGGAAACTGTGCGTGAAGTAGAACGCCGCGTACAGAAAACGGCTGAGCATGATCTCTCGCACATGAAAATTCCGGACGCCCCACTGGGCATTCCTGCTGATTTTGATGCGCATTTGAATTTGCAGATGGATCTGATCCTGTTGGCTTATCAAGGCAACATTACCCGCATTGCCAACATGATGTTTGCCGCAGAAGTGAGCAACCAGACCTACAACCATGTGGGCGTATCGGATGCATTCCATCCGCTGTCGCATCACCAGAATGATGTCGCCAAGATGAACCGCTTGATGATCGTGCAGGAATACCACACCAAGGTCTTCGCCAAGTTCATCGACAAACTGGCGGCCTTGCCCGATGGCGACAACGGCTCGATGCTCGACAACTCGATGATGCTGTACGGTGGCAACATGAGTAACTCCAACGCCCATGACCATTGGCCATTGCCGCTTTCCATCGTCGGCAAAGCTGGCGGCAGGATCAAAGGCAACCAGCACATCATGACGGCAGAACGCACGCCGGTATCCAACCTGATGCTGACGATTCTCGATCGCGTCGGCGTCAAGCAGGAAACTCTCGGCGACAGCACGGGCCTGATCTCGGAAGTGTAAGCGCGTAACCAAGCCGCACAACTGCGGTCACTATGAGAAGAAAGTACATGAACGCAAAATTTGTCAGCAAAGCACTCGCCAGCGCGGTAATCGCCGCGCTGCTCAGTAATGCTGCCCATGCGGTGGACGGCAAAGAACAGCAATTGTTGCAACTCGCCAGTACCGGCAACACCGCTGGTGCCATGGCACTGGTGGGCAGCAAGACCGACGTCAACCAGTCACAAGCCGATGGCACCACTGCACTGCATTGGGCGGTTTATTACAGTGATGTTGAGCTGGTGAAAAAACTGATCAAGCAGGGCGCTGATGTCAAAGCCAAAAATGAATTCGGTGCCACGCCCATGTCGCAAGCCGCTACTGCCGGCAATGTTGAAGTGTTGCAGTTGTTGCTCGACGCCGGCGTGAAAGCGGACGAAACCGGCGCCGATGACCAGACACCCTTGATGGTGATTGCCCGCACTCCCAATGTGAAAGTTGCCGAGCTGTTGATCAAGCGCGGAGCCAACGTCAACGCTGCGGAGAAATGGCGCGGCCAGACGGCGCTGATGTGGGCCGCTGCCCAGAAGCAACCGGCGATGGTGAAACTGCTGGTTGAGAAAGGCGCCAAGGTCAACGCCCGCTCATTGCCGAACAATTGGGAACGTCAGGTCACGGCCGAACCCCGCATGAAAATTCTGCCGTCCGGCGGTTTGACACCGCTGCTTTATGCGACACGTGAAGGTTGCACCGAGTGTGTGGCACAACTGATCAAGGCCGGTGCTGACCTCAACCTGCCTGATCCCGATGGCGTAACGCCGTTGGTAATGGCCGGGCTCAATGCGCGTTGGGATTCAATGAAGATGTTGCTCGAAGCCGGCGCCAATCCCGACAAGTGGGATGTCTACGGCCGCAACCCGCTGTACATGGTGGTTGATTACAACACGCTGCCGCACGGCGGCCGCCCGGATCGTCTCTCGGAAGATTTGACGACCCCGGCACAAGTGGCAGAACTGATTCTTGCCAAAGGCGGCAACGTCAATCTGCAGTTGAAACTGTTCCCACCTTATCGCGCACTTGGCCCTGATCGTGGTGCCGATGGTTTGCTGAAAACCGGCGTTACCGCGCTGTTCCGTGCAGCGCGTGGCGGTGATGTGGAGATGACTGACTTGTTGCTCAAACACAAAGCCTTGGTCGAACTGCCCAATGAAGACGGTGTAACTCCGCTCATCGTAGCGGCCGGCTATCGCGCCGGTGCCATTGATACGCGCGGCAAATTCCGCACCGAGAAGCAGGCAATGGAAGTCACCAAGCGTTTGATTGAGGCCGGTGCCGATATCAATGCCGCTGAATCGTTCGGTCAGACTGCGTTGTTTGGCGCAGCGACCAATGGCTGGAACAACATGGTGCAACTGTTGGCCGACCGGGGCGCGGATCTCACGCATAAAGACAGCGGCGGTAAAACTCCACTGGATGCAGCCATGGGTAAAGCCGGCCAGTTTGGTCGCGGTTCAGGCGGCGATCCGCATCCTGATACGGCAGCCTTGCTTGATAAGCTGATAGCAGCTAAAAAGTAGGCTGTCGGCTGTATTCAACTACGCGTGGAGCCGGGGTAACCCGGCTCATTTATTTATGGCACTCACTTCTTTCAGCAAGATCCACGCTCTGGCCGCCGAACGCAAAGGCGGCGATGCCGCACTGGAAAAACTGCTGACGGATCACAAGCCACTGTCCACCAAACAACTCGCCAAAATTTCCGATGACCGTTATCTGGCCACGATGACACGCTGTGTCTTCAACGCCGGTTTCAACTGGAAAGTAATCGAACATAAATGGAAAGGCTTTGAAGAGGCCTTTCACGGCTTCAATCCGAAAGGGCTGGCGCATCTGGCGCCCGAAAAGTGGGACGCCTACACCAGTGATAAACGCATCGTGCGCAATGCCATCAAGATCGGCTCGGTGCTCGACAACGCACACTTTGTCTGGCGCATTGCGCAAGAGCAGGGTTCGTTCGCCAAAGTATTTGCGCAGTGGCCGTTGGATGATCAAATCGGCCTGATGACCTGGCTGCACAAGGAAGGCTCACGGCTGGGCGGCGCCACCGCGATGTATTTCATCCGCTTCATGGGCAAAGACAGTTTCATCCTGAGCAGCGATGTGATCGCACGGCTGCAGGCATCAGGCGTTGAAATTACCGGCACACCCACCAGCAAGCGCGATCTCAAACTGGTGCAAGCCGCGTTCAATCACTGGCATCAGGAAACCGGCTTTGGTTATACACGGCTGTCGCGCATTGCTTCGATGTCGATCGGCAAGAATTATCACGCTGCGCCGGGTCTTGAAGAGCCTGAATAAACTGACAAACAGTTCTAATCGCCCCTGCTTTTCTGGTTTACTGCCCACCTCCCTGAACGTTGTTGAATACTGCCATGACCAAATGCCCCTGTTGCAGCGGTAAAGACTTTGCTGATTGCTGCCAGCCCCATCTGCTGATGAAGGCAAAACCCCTTTCTGCCCGCGCCATGGTGCGTGCACGCTACTGTGCCTATGCGCTCGGTGCCGGCACGTACCGGGATTTTCTGGTGCGTACCTGGCATCCACGCACGCCCCAGCAAATCAACATGGGCGATCTGACCAACGACAACCTGCAATGGACTGGCTTGGACATCCTTAGCGCCGAGCAAAAAGGCGAGGGTGCCCGGGTTGAATTCAAAGCCACGTTCAATGACAGCGCTGGCAAGCCGCATATCCATCACGAAATTTCGCTGTTCCGCCGCGAGCAGGGCGTGTGGCTCTATCTGGACGGGCAAGTAAGCACCAGTTAAGCGGCTTGATCCTGATCATCTCCAGGCAATGACAGACGCGCCATACTCAGCGGGTTAGTCTCATCACCAACATTGGAGGTCACGATGAAATTTGCTCAATTTGCTCTGGTTACAGTTTGTGCGTTGGCGTTTAACGCAGCCGTTGCTGCCGATGCCGGGATGGATCAAGACAAGGGCATGCATGAAAAAATGCAGATGATGCAAAAGGGTTCTGCAGGTGGCGATAAAGGCATGATGGATCGCA
The DNA here is from genome assembly GCA_947377625.1 of Gammaproteobacteria bacterium. Classification (GTDB taxonomy): domain Bacteria; phylum Pseudomonadota; class Gammaproteobacteria; order Pseudomonadales; family Pseudohongiellaceae; genus CAILUG01. Next base: position 5,479 of record CANCGR010000007.1, read on the forward strand.
TGCATGCGATGGAACAGCGGATGGATAAAATGCAGCACGACATGGATGGCATGATGGGCAAGAAAGCCGCCGCTGCTCCAGCCGCTCAACTTGGCGACAAAACAGCTACTGCACCGGCTGACGAGCACAGTGAGCACAAGCACTAGCCTCAGCTTTATTTTTTGCCGGCTTGCTGCTGCGCGCGATCAATCACTTGGCCGGTGTTGCCATGACGTCTTGCGCTGGCGAACAGCGCAATTGTTTTGGGCTTGGCTTGGTTAGGCATGACGCCGGTCCAGCGCCAGTCTGAGCGCAAGACCGGCAAGTACAGTGCTGAGCAAGTAGCGCTGCAGTGCTGCCAATGATTTAACTCGGGTAGTCAAAAAGCCCGACACGCCGGCAGCCAGCACAATCACACAACTATGTGCGGTAGCAGCAGCGCCAATCTGGATTAGTCCCAACGCAACCGTTTGTCCAAGCACATGACCGTTGGCTGGCTCAATGAACTGTGGCAGCAGCGAGCCATAAGTAATTACCAGTTTGGGATTGAACAGGCAGGTGAAAAATCCGGTGCGAAAAAGTGTTGAGGGCGGCTCAGCTCGCAGCTGGGCAGTGCCAAGCTCTGGCGCTCGCCCGGTGAAAGCCTTGTATGCAAGCCACAGCAGATAAGCCGCACCAGTGCAGCGAACTACATCGTAGGCAAGCGGCACTGCCATGAAGAGTGTTGATAAACCCGCTGCCGTTGCCAGCATGTAGATCAGCATTCCCGTACACACGCCCGCAAGCGAAGCAAAACCAGCCTGCTTGCCCTGACAGATCGAACGCGAGGCCAGATAGAGCAAGTTCGGCCCGGGGGAAAGCGCCATCAGAAAAGCCACGCTGGCGAAGGTGAGGGCGGCGGGCAGGGTGGGCATCACGCGGGCAGCCGTTTAATCATTTGTGGCTGTCGCGAGGTGCGTTTAATGGCCAGATTGACGGTGCAAAAGTCGCCACATACAAACCTTCCACCTTCTCTCTTGCCCACGGCGTCTTCCGCAGAAAGGCAAGACTCGACTTCACGGACGGGTCATTTTTAAAACAGTTGATATTGATGAGCTCAGCGAGCTCATCCCAGCCGAAATGCTCAACCAGTTTCACAACGATAGCTTCCAGCGTGAGCCCATGCAGAGGATTTTTCGGTTGCTCACCACTCATTTTGACTCAACGTGCGAAGTGAAGTTGTTGAGAATGGCCAGCCAGCCATTTTCCTGCTGCTCAACCGAGTGAGTGGGTTCACTGTCGAAAGTTACTCGCACGCGCACACCCATCGGGCTGTCAGTAAACTCAACCTGAGCGGTGCGGTCGCCGAAGGAATATTCAATCAGCTTGTGCTCAACAATTTTTGTGTAAGTGCCTGCAAAATCAAAACCCATGCTGCCGTCCTTTGCCTCCATGCGTGAGGAGAAGATGCCGCCAACACGCAAATCCACTGTGGCAGTGGTTGTATGCCAGTCAGCGGAGGCGGCATTCCACTGGATAATGTCGGCCGGTGTTGTATAAGCACTCCAGACTTTTGCAATAGGGGCCATGACTACGGTTTCAACGGTTATTTTCATGATGTGTGTTCTCTGCTGATATTTACTGTTTTATCAATGGGGCTGGCCATGCATGTTCATCCCGGCAATTTTAAACCAACACCTTGTCAGCTATTGCTGCGCAATCCCGCGACGGCGGCTTCTGCATTGATCTTCTTCGCTGCGGCTGCCATTTCTTTGCTGACTATCGTCTTGCCTATTGGTGCCAGCGAGATGCCTGCCAACTTCAAATGCTGAACGGCAAACGGAATGCCGATAATAGTAATAGCAAGCGCCACAGCCAAAGCAACATGGAACAGCGCCAGCCAAAATCCTGCAAACACAAACCACAGGATGTTGCCGAGCACACCGAGGCCGCCAGTGCCAATATCAGCGGTGTTGGTAAGTTCTCTGCGACTGATGGCTTCTTTACCGAAAGGAAAAAACGTGAACTGCCCAATAACGAAGCAGGCTTTGGCCCACGGAATTCCAACGATGGTTACCAGCGCTATCAAGCCGAACATCCACCACGCAAGGCCGGCTATCAAGCCACCGAAAATAAACCAGAGCAAATTGCCAATAGCACTCATTGCTGTCTCCTTTTGAAATAATCAATGTCCATAAAAGCCTTGAGCAGGAGTATTGAATATTTTCCATTGCCCATCAATGCAAAGGCAGCTGTTTTCAAGTTCCCCTCGGCTTGGCTCGGTGCGTAGCCTGTGCACTCCACGGATCATCCGGCCACGGATGGCGGGGATAGCGGCCCTTCATTTCTTTTTTTACTTCGGGATAGGTGCGCTCCCAGAAGCTCTGCAAGTCTTGCGTAATCTGCAGCGGTTTACCGCCGGGCGACAACAAGTGCAGTGTCAGCGGAATCTTGTTGTTGGCGATGCGCGGAGTAGCGGCCAGGCCAAACAGTTCCTGTAGTTTTACCGCCAGCACCGGCGGTGCACCTGCCTCGTAATGTATTGCGCGTTCGATTCCAGAAGGCACAGTAATGCGCGCAGGTGCGTGCGTATCAATCTGCTGTCGCAGGTTCCAGTCGCAGAGGGCTTTAAGAGCTTCCGCCAATTCTTCCGTGTTCAGCGCATCGAGTCGCGCCTTGCCGATAAACGCTGGCTTCAACCACTGCTCACGCGTGGCCAGCAATGCAGCATCGGCAAGGTCAGGCAGATTCAGTTCCGGCATCCAAAGGCGCAAGCACTGCACACGCATGCGCCATTGCTGCAGTGTTTCACTCCACGGCAGGCTGGCAAGGCCGTAGTTGGCTACTGCATCACTCAAGGCTTGCGCGGCTTGCTCCGGGTCGGGTCGGCCTGCGGGTTTAGAGCTTAGTATGATCTGGTCGAAGCGTGTTTCGCGGCGCGCAATCAGCGCACGGCTGTTGTCATCCCAGCGCACCACGTCGGTTTCGACAAAGCGTTGCGGAAAATCTTCTCGCAAACGCGCCTCATCAACTGGCGTGGCACGCTGAATCAGGCTGTCTTTGCTGTCGAAGCGCAGCTCGCTCACTACCAGCCATGGTTCGCCAAGGAGTGCGCTGTCTTCTGCCAGCTTGGCCATGCGGCCGTTGCTGAGCTGATAACGATAGCGGTCGCTCGCGTGTTGGCGCGCGATGCGGTCAGGGTAGGCGTGCACCAGCACATCGCCGAGTGCGCGCGCAGAAAAATCGGCGGGAGGCTTCGCGTCGAGTCGTATGCGCCGGCGCCACTGCGTTGCGGTTTGTTCAATGGCGGCCAGTGCCCCACGCGAAACGCCGGGGCCATCGGCATCGCTCTTCTGGTTATGACGTTTGTCATTGAGTGCCTGCCAGCGACGTTGCCAATCGTCGCCGCGATAACCAATGAGCGGATCGCGTGCATCCACCAACGCTGCCAGGTCACAGGCAATCGCGGTTTCTTGCGGCGTGTGCGCGCATAACAACATCGCGGCAAGCCGTGGATGCGTGCCCAATGTCAGCATCTTCTTGCCGAGTGCGCTCAGGTGTTTGCTGTTGTCGAGTGCGCCCAGTGCTTGCAACAAATCTTGTGCCGCAGCGAAGGTGCCTGTGGGTGGTGCATCAACAAAACGCAGATTGCTGCTGCCCCACGCCGCCAATTCCAGTGCGAGGCCGGCAAGGTCAACATTGTTGATCTCGGCCGTGCGCGCCAGATCCAAACGCTGTGATTTGGGCCATAGCCGATAACTCCAGCCCTCGGCCACGCGGCCTGCGCGGCCACTGCGCTGATCAGCAGAAGCCTGTGAAATAAAAGTCGTTTCCAGCCGCGAAAAGCCGGAGTTGGGATCAAAGCGCGGCTCGCGCGCGAGGCCGCAATCCACTACCACGCGCACGCCCGGCAAAGTCACCGACGATTCCGCGAGGTTGGTGGCGAGAATCAAGCGACGCTTGCCATCGGGATCAGGCGCCAGCGCGGCACTTTGTTGTTCAATTGGCATATCGCCATAGAGTGGAATGATCCTGCACTGTGTGAATGGCTCGCGCTCAAGCATGCGCGCTACATCGTTGATCTCGCGCTGACCCGGCAAAAATACCAGAGCATCGCCTTCATGGTTTAGTACTGCCTCTTCCAGTGCACGACGCACATGCAGCGCCAAAGCTTCATCACGCTCCGCAGGAAAATAATTGATCTGTACCGGATAACTGCGGCCAGCGCTGGTGATGCGCTGCGCATCAAGGAAGGCAGTGAGTCGTTCGCCATCCAGCGTGGCCGACATCACCACCAAGCGCAGGTCATCCCGCAAACCACTTTGCACATCCAGCGCCAGTGCCAGCCCGAGGTCGCCGGCCAGATGCCGCTCGTGGAATTCATCGAACAGGATTGCGCCAACGTCTTCCAGCAACGGATCGTCCTGGATCATGCGCGTCAGAATGCCTTCGGTTACTACTTCGATACGCGTGCGCGCCGAGATCTTGTTATCAAAGCGGATGCGATAGCCCACGGTGTCGCCCACCTGCTCGCCGAGTTGCTTGGCCATAAACATGGCCGCCGCACGTGCCGCTACCCGGCGGGGTTCCAGCATCAGAATTTTTTTGCCGGAGCACCATGGTTCATCAAGCAAGGCCAATGGCACCTGCGTGGTTTTGCCGGCGCCGGGTGGGGCTTCGAGCACAAGGCGAGTGTGCGCAGTGAGGGCCTGCTTGATGGCGGGCAGGACTTCGTGGATGGGGAAACTGGAACTGCTCAAACTAGCTTCTCTTTAGATGCATATGTCGGAAAGTGGGTAAGTTTCCGATTTAAGGACAAAGTAATGTCGGAAATAGTGGGCATATTTGACATTAAAGGCATAGAAAGCGCTGTTGCTTCAAGAAATTCAAGTTAAAGAAAGGGCTACAAGTAATACAGCAGTGTAAGAGCGGCTATGCTAGGAGCTGGCCCTGAATTTCAGCCAATCTAGTAAGGCTAAGTTACCAATCCCGTCCTGCTATGGTCTCTTGCTTAGAGTGGTCAATTTTTTAATTAAACGAATTTCTGCCAATCAGTTCTGAAGTCGAGTGTCGTGATCAATTGAAACAGATTGCAATGCTTAACATTCAAAGTATTGCATACATCGGGCACCTTACGATTCGCTCCAATTGTTTTCGGCTTGGATGCTTCAGCAGTTACGACACATCTTTCACGGATATTGTGCAGAGCATAGGCAATAAGAAAGGGATCTCTGCCAATTTTGACAAGATCATCATCGGTAGGGTCTGGGGTATAACCTTCGTACAAAACCTTGGAGACTAGGTTGGGGTCTGGTTCTTCTCTCAACAGCAGTGCATCTTTTACTTCTTTCTTATTGGCCCACAGTGCGAGATCGTCCTTTTTGCCATTCTTGTCGGTGGTGTCTTTGAATTCGTCATACACTTCCGAGGGGATTTTTACATTCCCGATTTCGCCTTGATGAATCAGCCAGTCCCAAAATTCAGGAACACGACTGAACTGATAGTAATCGCGTTTTGCATTGATAAGGGTGTTGGCATCAAGGAGGTATAACAAGAGTCACCCTAGGCAGCAGCGGCGCTTGTATCAAACATGTTGTGTACTTTGAGCGCTTTCACACCCAGCACAAATCCTGCGCGTGTGGGAGTTATCATTCCCGACTCGCTCATGCGCTGCACCAGTGAAAGCAGTGCAGTGCCCAAGCGGTGGCGGCGCACCACGTTGGGGTTGATCTTTATTTCCTTTTCCTGATTCTGCTCTTTCTGTGCAGCTCGGAACTTTTGCCATTCCTGCTTGAAGTGCTCATTGAGTTCCATCCAGCAGTTTTGGTCGATAGTGCCGCGCCGGTACAGGCGATATGCCAATAGCTTTCTGCTGATATTGAAGCGCTTGGAGAAGCTGCCTAATTCCTGGATCAACACCTCGCTATCCGCCGTGTTGAAAACAACATTATTGAAATCATCGGCTGGCAGCAGAATTTCGCTGGCTACATCGTTACAGAATTTTTCTACTTCTTGCTCGGAGTAATTGCCACTCACGCCACTTTCTCCTAGGAACAGGTGGGCCAGTTCGTGCAGCAGGGTGAAAGACCAGGCGGCTTTGGAGTCCAGAGGATTGATTACGATAAAGGGGGCAATAGGGTCGGATGCGGCAAAGCCACGAAATATGCGGGTGTCGATATCGGTGTGATGGGTTCCCAGATTGCTGGCCAGCAATACAAACGCACCCTGTGCTTCCACTTTATTGCGCAGATAAGCAAAAGCCTTTTCAAAGCCTTGTATTCGACGAAACGCGCCAAGATCAAAACGTATGGTGCTGCTGATAAGTTCCGCAACTTGCCTGACGCCATGCTGTCTGGTTATGGAGCCTATGAAGCCAACTGGTTCAGCCTCGTCCTCCTCGACCAGTATGGTGCGAACTACGCTTTGCCGGGCCTTGAGATCTCGTATCAAAAGATCGACCAGGGCGTTCTCGGTAAGAGGCAGGCCATCGGGGAGGGTGCGATAGTCATTACCCCTATTTCCTTTGCGAGGAGCCGCCGCCAGATAGAAGGTTAATAGAGGTTGGCGGTAGCACTTGGACATCTTGACCAGCAGCGCGCGGGAGGGAACTTCACCACGCTCAAAAGCCAGTAGCTTTTCTGCGCCAGTAGCTTGTTTGGTGTCTTTAAAGCCCAGTTTGCGCGCGGCCTCTTCCACCGCGAACCCGGCGGATTCTCGCGCCCAAATCAGAATGTCGGGGTTTATGGCTGGCATGGTTGAAAATTATGGCGTTGGGCTACCAAGGGAGATGTTCAGAAGTATAGTTGAGTTTGGGCATAATGCTTGGAAAACATGCATTCCCTCCAAGATATGGAGCTACTCGACAAGATGATCAGCTTGCCGGATTATGAAGGGATAAAAGCCATAAGTGCTTGTTTAAATTTTAGTTATCAATAGGTTTTAAAGTGAGCGCATCAGAAATAGTAAACAAGGTTTGGAACTACGCCCACGTGTTGAGTGATGATGAAGTGGGGTATGGCGATGATCTCGAAATTCAATGCCGCCACACGTTGGAAGGCTTAGGTAAAGAAGGTGGCATGCTGGGCACCATCTTCCGCAAGGCACAAAACAAGATTCAAGATCCTGCCAAGCTGGAGCGCAATGCGCAGGATGTGAAAGACGGCGCCGGCCAATACTTCACACCGCGCCCGTTGATCAAAGCGATGGTGCAAGTGATGCAGCCTAAAGTGACCGACATCGTGGCTGATCCTGCCTGTGGGACCGGCGGCTTTTTGTTGGCAGCACATGACTACATGGCCGATCAAGCCGGCGGGCTTTCCAAAAAGGAAAGCCGCCATCTCAAAGAAAACGCCTTGCGAGGCAATGATATTGTCGATGGTGTAGTACGTTTGTGTGCAATGAACTTGTACTTGCATGGCATTGGTGGTGACGAATGCCCCATCACTTCTACTGATGCGTTGGCCAAAGAAGTTGGTGATGACCGCGTTGACATGGTGCTGGCTAATCCTCCCTTTGGTAAAAAAAGTTCGATCACAGTTATCAACGAAAAATCGGGCAAGAAAGAGCAGGAAAAACTCACCATCGAGCGTGAAGATTTTTGGGCGACTACGTCCAACAAGCAGCTCAATTTTGTGCAGCATATTGCTAACATGCTCAAGATTGATGGCAAGGCCGCTGTGGTAGTGCCGGATAACGTGTTGTTTGAAGGTGGCGCTGGTGAGACCGTCCGCAAACGACTAATGGAAAGTTGTGAGCTGCATACGATACTGCGGCTGCCTACCGGTATCTTCTACGCTCAGGGCGTTAAGGCGAACGTGATATTTTTTGATGCCAAGCCTGCCTCAAAAAACGCGTGGACCAGGAAAATATGGTTCTACGACTTTCGCACCAATGTACATATGACACTCAAAACCAAATCGTTGGTGCTGAGTGATTTTGATGAGTTTATTGTCTGCTACAAACCTGATAACCGCAGCAAACGCAAACCCACTTGGACCAAAGACAATCCAGCTGGCCGTTGGCGCGAGTTCAGTTATGAAGAAATCATCGCTCGCGATAAAACCAATCTCGATATCTTCTGGCTGAAGGACGAATCTCTCGAAGATACCGACAACCTCCCGCCACCGCATGTGCTGGCTGCAGAAAGAGTGGAGCAGTTACAGGCTGCACTGGAAGAATTCAAGATGGTGGAAGAGTCTTTGGCAACTACGGAAAATTAAGGACGAGCTCGTTATGACTACCACTACACTCACCTGCGCCTCCTGCCACACCACCAACCGCATCCCCACCGATCGCCTCGGCGACAAACCCAAATGCGGCAAGTGCAAGAACCCGATTTTGCAGGGTCATCCAATTGACTTGTCATCAGCCAATGTCAGCGCAGTAATCAACAACAATTCAGTGCCCGTACTGGTCGATTGCTGGGCCCCGTGGTGCGGTCCCTGCAAAAGTTTTGCACCGGTGTTTGAAGCAGCAGCGGAGCAACTGGAGCCACGTTTGCGCTTCGCCAAACTCAATACCGAAGTTGAGCAAGAGCTCGGCTCACTGTGGGGTATTCAATCAATCCCCACGCTGATTCTGTTTCGTGATGGCCGCGAAGCAGCGCGCAAGTCGGGCGCGCTGCCGCTTAGTCAGTTGAAGCAGTGGCTGTTACAGCAGGGCGTGTAACTCAGCTCAGTGCAGGGTAGTCGGTGTAGCCAAGCGCGCCCGGTGCATAGAGCGTTTGAAAGTTGACTGCATTAAGTGCCGCGCCTTCGGCAAAGCGTTTCGGCAAATCCGGATTGGCAATGAACAGTTTGCCATATGCCACTGCATCGGCATCGCCGTTGGCCAACACAGCATTGCCGCTTTCCACATCAAAACCTTCATTGGCCACGTACACACCGCTGAACAGTTTTCTTAACTGCGGACCAATGCTGTCCGGCCCCTGCTTTTCACGCACGATCAGGAACGCGAGTTTGCGTTTGCTCAGTTCGCTGACGACATAACCAAAAGTGCCAAGACGATCGGAGTCGCCCAAATCACCGGCATCGCCGCGCGGGGCCAGATGCATGCCCACGCGCGCAGCGCCCCACACGCCAATCACGGCATCAGTCACTTCCAGCATCAGACGTGCGCGATTGGCGATGCTGCCGCCGTATTCGTCGGTACGATGATTGCTTTTGTCTTGCAGGAATTGGTCGAGCAAGTAACCGTTAGCGCCGTGAATTTCCACGCCGTCGAAACCAGCCGCTTTGGCATTGATCGCACCGAGTCGGAACTGTTCAACGATGCCGGGCAACTCGTCGTGCTCCAATGCGCGCGGCACTTCATACGGAGTTTCCGGGCGCACCAGGCTCACATGGCCGGCGGGGGCAATGGCGCTGGGCGCCACTGGCAGTTCGCCATTCAGAAAAGAAGAATGCGAGATGCGGCCCACATGCCACAGCTGCATAAAAATGCGGCCGCCGGCGTCGTGCACTGCGCGCGTGATCTTTTTCCAACCTTCCACTTGTTCGGCCGACCAGATGCCGGGCGTATCGGCATAACCAATGCCTTGTGCCGATACCACCGTGGCTTCAGTAAGCATCAGCCCGGCGCTGGCACGTTGCTGGTAATACTCGGCCATCAACTCATTGGGTATGCGCTCGGGGCCGGCGCGGGAGCGGGTGAGCGGGGCCAGAAAAATGCGGTTGGGCAGTTCGAGATCGCCGATGCGCAAAGGCGAGAAAAGCGTGGGTACGGTAGACGTTTGAGAGTTAGACATAGAACACTTCACCAGATGCAGACAATGGAAGACGGGACATGCACCTCTATCTGAGGCGCTTGCGGGCAATTGCAAGGGCAGCGCGCAGAATCAGCGGCTATCCCAACTGGCCCACATACTTGCCGCGCTGATAGGCCGGGCGTGAGGTGACGCGCTGGCGCCAGCCCTTCACGTGCAATAGTGAGTCGAGCTCCAGCACGTCAGCGGCCTTGTAGGTATCCACCAGCCCTTCCACCCACGGCACAATCGCCATGTCGACAATGCTGTAGTCACCCATGATGTGATCGCGATCCTGCAAGCGAACATCGAGCACTTTCAGCAAGCGTTTGGTTTCGTTGAGATAGCGGTCACGCGCGTAGGTGTCAGTGGTCTTGCCCTTGGCGAACACATGGAAGTGGCCGAACTGCCCGAACATCGGGCCGATGTGCGCGGCCTGGAACGTGAGCCATTGCAGGGCGTCGAGACGGGCGCGGTAGGTGCGCGGAAAAAACTGCCCGGTCTTCTCAGCCAGATATTGCAGAATCACGATGCTTTCCATCAGCAGCAGCGGTTCATCTTCCGGGCCGTGCGGGTCGAGCAAGGTAGGAATCTTGCCGTTCGGGCTGAGCTTGAGATAGTCCGCATCGAGTTGGTCATTCTTGAGAATGTTGATCGTGTGGGGCTCATAGGCCAGCCCCATTTCCTCCAGACACACACTGACCTTTTGCCCGTTGGGAGTGTTCATCGTGTAGAGCTGGATCAGGTCGGGATCTTGCGCTGGCCAGCGCGCGGGGAACCAAGAGACGGGCATGGGAAGCTCCTTGGGAAGATAAAAAATTTGAAACGGAAGAACTTGATTGCAGCCAAGGAGTGGACAGGAAATTGCAGATTGCTGCTACTATAATTTTCTGTAAAGCATAGACGCAGTTATGCAACAACCAACCCTGTCGAACTCTCTTCCTGGTTGCTCACTGCATCACCTTACCTCCCAGCGTCCACCTTTTTTGGGACCGATGAAGCGCAGCTTGTGTTCTTTAACCAGTTTTGCGGCTACTCGTTCCACAGCACTGAGTGATTTGCCAATCGACAAGGCTACCTGAGCCAAGGTCTGCTCTGGTGTTGCAGCCAAAGCCGCCAGTACCAGGTCAGGGGTTTTTGCCCGCGTTTCTACCGGCGTTTCTGAGACTCCCTCTGCTTTGGCATTTTGCTCAACCAGCTCTGGCGCGAAAAAAAACTTCATCCACAACCCGGTCTGCTCATACTCAATCTCTGGCTCCGGCGCACCTGCTTCACGGCAAGCAGCATAGATATGCTCAATGCCTCGGCCCCACGCTTCGATCTCACCTGCCCGGAAGAACAAGTTAGCGATGGCGGGATTGTACGGCTGAGAGGAATGCTTGCTTTTCAGCTTCCGCACCGTCCAATCTGGGGGCAGTTGGCCAGGATTCCAGATCAACAATTGATTGGAATAGACGCTGATTTGTATAGGAACGCCTGAAGTGTAGTCCTTATGAATAAGTGCATTCAGCACAGCTTCTCGCAGCGCGGGCTCTGGCACCGGATAGGTTTCGATGCGTTGAAGGCCTTGATAGGAAATGGCCGCCCTCTGTATTGGCGAAGCCGCACAACCAGCGGAGGTACTCATCGCGCCAGGATTCCTTCCATTCGACGTTGTGGGTTTCTTTCATCTCTATCTCGCAATGAGTAGCAATGTGTCTACGAGCTGTTGTTAAACCTTAATCAGGCTAAGGGGCACGCTGTGCTTTTGCAACCTTGCCATGTCTGACTGCTAGAATGGGTCCTTCCGAATTTATTGTGTTCCATCATCATGGCCGACCTGCTCCCTGCTGTAGAAATCGAACCCTCCACCCCCGCTCAAGGTAGCGTGATCTGGTTGCACGGCCTCGGTGCCGATGGCCATGACTTCGAGCCGATTGCCACCGAGTTCAAGACGCCGCTGGGCGTGCCGGTACGGTTTGTATTTCCGCATGCGCCGTCCATGCCAGTCACCGTCAACGGCGGCATGGTGATGCCGGCCTGGTACGACATCCTGGAGTTGGGTGAGCGCGACGGACGTCGTTTCAATCGTGAGCAACTGCAAGTATCTGTTCAGGCCGTGCATGCGTTGATTGATCGCGAGATTGAGCGGGGAATACCCAGTCACAAGATCATACTGGCCGGGTTCTCGCAGGGCGGGGCGGTCAATTATGAAGCTGGCCTGACTTATCCAAAGCCTTTGGGTGGCATGGTGGCGCTGTCGACCTATTTCCCCACGTTCGACACCATCGTGGTCAATCGGGACAGTCAGGCCGCATTGCAGATTCTGATCTGCCACGGCACTGAGGACACCGTGTTGCCAGTAAACCTGGCGCGCGACAGCCGCCGCGCGCTGGAGAGCTTCGGTTTTACTCCGGTGTTGCGCACCTATCGGATGGCGCATGAAGTGTGTCGGGAAGAGCTGGTCACCATCATCGACTTCATGAAGTTTTGTCTGGAAAAATGAAACAGAAATTCACACAGCAAAAACTGTTAGGCATCAGTACATTCGTAAAAGACAAACTGAACTAAAAGAGAGGGTAGCCCTGTGGCCGTTGATTTCCGCAAACACCCAATGTTCCCCCCCGGCTTCAACGCCCCCACGCGCTTCGAAGCCGATGTCTACGACTGCGAAGTCTGGGGCAAGATTCCTTCCGATCTGCAAGGCCACTTCTACCGTGTGCAATGCGATTTCGTTTATCGCCC